>JAQWBY010000353.1 GCA_028706165.1 Lentisphaeria bacterium
GACTTCGCCTGCACGCCCCGCTTTGACTACGTCGCCGGCGAAGCCGCCAAGGCCTACGACGGCCGCCTCAACAGCTTCAAGCGCCGCATTCTCTTCTGCAAACCCGACGCGGTCGTTATCTTCGATACCCTCGACGCCGTCGAGCCTGCGACCTTCGATTTCTTCCTGCACACCATCAAGCCCATGGACATCCGTTCCCAGCAGGACATCCGCGTGCAAAACAACGGCGCGGCCTGCCAGGTCGCCATGCTTTGGCCTACCGACTTGGCCATAACCCAGAGCGATAAATTCGACCCGCCGCCAAGGCCCCGCATCAAGGTCGTGGAATACCACCTCACCGCCCAGACCAGCCAGCCACAACGCCAAGCCGAATTCGTCACCGTCATCAGACCATACCGCGCTGACAACGATCTGCCCGGCAACGCCACCCTGGAAAAAACGCCCAACGGCTTCGCCCTGTCCATCCCCGTCAAAGCCGCCACCGACCACGGCAACACCGCCCCGAACACCCTCAAGGTCACCTTCAACCCAGCCACCGACAACGTACAGGCTCTCCTCCTGGACAACACCGAGCGCCTCATCGGCAGCTTCACCTCAGAGAATAAATAGGCACGCACAAGAGCCCCAGGCATCTCCTGGAAGCGGCTAGTATCAATGGCTAACCAATCACCAGGTCCAAAACATTCGTACTGCCAGGACCTTGCACTTTCTCGCAAAAATGGGTACAATAGGTTTGTCTTTTCGATTTTGAAATGATGTGGTATCAGGCATCCCTTGAGGAGGAAACTGTCATGCGTACACGTCGTTCATTTACTCTGATCGAACTGCTGGTCGTCATTGCGATTATCGCCATTTTAGCTGCAATGCTCTTGCCCGCACTGGCCAAAGCCCGCAACAAGGCGCGGACCATATCCTGCGTCAGCAATCAGAAGCAAATCCTCCTCATTCTGCGCATGTACATGGACGACTATGAGGGCCTGATCAAAAAACCGCAGTATATCGGATACCCGCTGGCCGGCCCCAATCCCTTCACCGGCTCGGGTGGCTACAACGTGTCCTGGGGACGCCTGCTGCGCGATCTCAATTACACGACCGATCCGCCCGCAAACAGTTCCTACGGCGTCGGCGGCACTTTCCGCTGTCCAGGCGCAGCCGAACCCACCCGTGGCGCCTACGGTCTCGTCGGAAGCCAAAAAGGCGGGACCGACAGCAGCTACGGCTGCGCCGCCTACGTCAAAAAGGCCGTTCATCCCAGCACCACGCTAATCCTCTCCGAAACGACCTGCACCTACTGGACGCAACCTAACCTGTGGACCTGGGGCGCGGAATACGTCGGCAATGTCCACAAGTTTTTCCCGTCTCACGACGGCGGTTCGTCTATCGTCGCCGGCTTCCTGGATGGCCGCGCCGCGCGCCTCCCAGCCTACACCAGCATGGAAAATGTCACCGACAACGGCGTCTTCGATCCCACCTCAACCGCGACACCTATGTACCCCCTGAATTGAGCGCACAGCCGCGCGCAACGCGATTCATCCTGGCCGGCCTCCCGCCAGCCCAATACTGGCGGCAAGGACGGCTGCATTATTTTCTGGCCCAGACGCCCCGGCGCGGCCAAGGAATGCCGCGCCCCATGCGTTTGCTGACGTGGTATGGCGCTCCTGCGCAACGCCGCCCCGCATCACAACCAGCAAGCAAGTCCACCCGGAGACCGTCCATATCGTCCTAAATGGAGAAAAAGCTCATGGTATGCCCCTGTCGTTCCGCGCTGTTTCTGGCTTTTTGTCTGTCGCTGCCGCTTTTCGCCCAACCGCTTTTCCCGACGCCAGCGGAGCTCGGCGACGCGTCAAACTGGCGCAACAACTCGTCGGGCTCCATGAGCATCAGCCAGGACGGCGATGCCGTGCGTTTCGCCGTGCAATTCTCCGGCGGCGACCGCTGGGCCTACCCGGGCTTTCCCCTGCAGCAGGGCCAGACTCTCAATGGCGTGACCGCAATCAGTTTCGAACTCAAGATTGAGCAACAGGACGCTCCGCAAGAGTTCGCTTCCAGACTGGTAATGCTTGACGGCTATGCCAATGGCTGGTATGGCTACAACCTGCCGGAGCCCGGCGAATGGCAAAAAATCACCGTCCCGCTCCCCGACCTCGACGGCGCCCCCAAAGAGGGCGTACGCGTCCTCCGCATCGGCATGAATCCCAAACAGGACGCCCTGACCTATTCAATACGCAATCTCTCACTGGAAGGGACACCCCGCATGGACCAAATCAAACCACGCATCGCCACCGACGCCCCCGGCACTGTCTTCATCGACAACGAAGCGCCGACTTTCTCCGCGAATGTCGATCTGCCCCAATGCCGCTACGTCCTCAAAGACTGGCTGGGCGCTGAACTCGGCCAAGGCATCTGGCCTGAACACGCCGGAGACAAGCTGGTCCTGGCGCCCCTGCCGCCCGGCTATTACCACCTCGAAACCAGCCACCCCGGCGAAACCCAGTTCCCGCCCTTCACCTTCGCTGTAGTCATTGACCCGAAAACCCGCGTGGTCAACCACGACGCCTATTTCGCCATTGACACCGCGCAGAGCTGGGTCGCCCGCCCCGGCAGCTTCGACTGCCCCTATTATGACGGCGACAGCTACCTGCTGATCAGCGAGCTGGTCTACCGCGCGGGCATTTACCACGTCCGCGAAAGGCTGGGCTGGCGGGAAGTCAACCCCAATCCCGGCGAGTACAACTACTCCTACTACATGACCAACGCCAATTATCTGCAGGAACGCAACATACTCATCAGTGGCATGTACCACGACACGCCAATATGGGCCAAGCCCATCAGCAAACTGCCCAGCGATCTTTTGGCCACCTACACTTTCGCCAAAGACACCGCCACGGCCTTCGGCGACCGCATGGGCAACTGGGAATTCTGGAACGAACAGGACATCAGCTTCGCCCCCGAACCCGCCTGGGACTACGCCGCCGCCATGAAAGCCGCATACCTCGGCTTCCGTGCCGCCGACCCGAAGCGCATCGTCGCCCACGGCGCCATGTGTACGCCATCCAAAGGCGCCTATCACTACAATCTTTACGCCAACGACATGGGCAAATTCTGCGATATCATTAACTACCACACCTACAATCCACTGTCCAACTACCCCAAACTCATGCAGGATCTGCGGGAGTTCCGCGCCGAACAGGGCTTGGAACAGCGCGCCATTTGGTTCACCGAGCACGGCACTAACTCCGAAGGCCACTCCGAAGCCGACGGTGCCCGCAAAGGCATGAAGGCCCACAGCCCCGACCAGGAGCTGATCATGACCGAGTTCTTCCCCAAATCGCAGATTCTCATGATGATGGAAGGCGTATCACGCGACTACTACTTCGTCTTCCCGCCCTACAATGAGCGCAAGGGCGTCAAAGACTGGGGTATGATGCGCCGCGATGGCTCGGTGAAGCCCAGCTACGCCGCCATGGCCACCCTCACCGCTCAACTCAATCTCGCCACCCTCCAGGGCGAACTCAGCGTGGACGACGCCCTGCGCGTCTTCGTCTTCAATCAGCCCGATGGCAAGCAAACGCTGGTCTTCTGGAGTATCTCCGACCTCGATACCGCGCCGTTCAATGCCATCGCCCGCCCCGACAAGCTCTACGCCCACGACTTCACCTTGCCACTCGCCAATGGCCAGTACACCATCACCAACACCGTCGGCACCGCCACCACCCTGGCCGTCGCCAATGGCCAGGCGCAGCTTAACGCCACCCGCTACCCGCAGTACCTCGCCGGCGTCAGCGGCTTCACTGCCGACAAAGCAAAGGTCCCCGCCGGTAAAATCGACCCCTATACCCCCGCTGCCGACGAAGACCTCACCGTCATCATCCGCGCGACCCTCAACGACGAAGACTTCGACATCAGCAACCAGAAAGCCTCCGCCAACCTCGACAAACTCCAGGGCCGCCTCACCATGGAAATCTGGAATCTCGACGCTCAGCCCAAAACCGCCACCCTGCAAATCAGCGGCGGCACCCTAAGCGACCTGCCGGCGTCCATCGCCCTCCCCGCCTTCGGCAAGCAGTCCATTGAAACGGTCTTCACGCCGGAACTGCCAGAGCGAGGCTACGAAGCGCCAATGGTCGTCCAGGCCATCGCCAACGGCAAAAAATCCAGCCGCCTGCACATCCCCGTGGTCATGCGCCGGCTCTTCATCGAAAACAGCGTGGCCGTCCCCCTGCAAACCGACAAGCCCGAAAACTGGCGCAAAAATACCTC
>JAQWBY010000354.1 GCA_028706165.1 Lentisphaeria bacterium
GCGCAGTTGACAATACCAATCCGCACGCCCTGCGTCGTCGCCAACTCCCGCGCAAAAAAGTAGCCCGCGGCAGAAAATTTCGGTGCATTCTCTGGCGTGCACAGCTGCCATTCGCCGGCCGGGTCTTGCTGCGGTGTGGATGCCAGCGCGCTCTTGACCATGAAGAAACGAATGTTGTCGTACTTGGCGGCAGCGATCTCCTCCTTGGCATTCATAGCATCGCGCACGGACACTTGCATATTCGACTGACCAGAGGCCAGCCACAAGTCGCCCACCAGGACATTTTTCAGCACGATGCTGTTCTCACCCGTCACGGTCATCTCCCGCCCCGCGGCGGACGCCGCCATGGGCGCCAGCGTCACCCGCCAGGCGCCAGCGGCATCGGCCGCGCTCTCATGGCGCTGTCCCGCAAAGGCCACAACGACCTTCTCGCCGGGCTTGGCGAGGCCATACACCGGCAAGGGCTTGTCGCGCTGCAACAGCATGTTGTCCGCAAAGGTCGCCGGTAAAACGACTTCCGCGCGTAGAGCCGTCACGGGCAGCACCAGCAAGGCCAGCAGAGTCAAACGCCGCCAGCCACCGCACCCTATTGCGCCCGCCATAGCCGTCCGTACCCACCCGAAATGTCCACTGTTCATTGTCGCCTCGTTTTCTTGCTTCCGTGTTGACACCTTATTCAGCGATCAGAACTACCTACAGACAAAGCATGACCGCATACTGTAACGGCCATGAATGCCCTCTCAAGGCGCGGCTGAAAATAATCCCCGCCCGCGGCCCGGCGATTTCGGCGGCCTGCGTGGCCATTCGTCGTGCAGGCAATACAGTAAGCACTTGTTTTCACATGCTCGCGCCCTCAGCCCCCCACCCCACGGAGGAATCGCCATGCGTCACCACCTGCTTTTGGTCGCTCTTGTGGCCGCGTCGCCGGCCCTTATCGCCCAGCCCGCCAAGCCGGCGCCAGCCGCCGGTATTGCCGAGCTCAGCGCCGAGCCCTACGCGCCGGCGCCAAACCTGCTGAGCAACCCGTCTTTCGAAACCATCAGCGCCGTGCGACCGCAGAATTGGACCTGGGATCAGCGCAATACCGACGCCACTTTCGCTCTCGATGACCAGGATGCCGACGATGGCCGCATCGCCATCCGCCTCACCAATAAAACTCCCTTTGGTGCCCACGTCTACAACTGGTTCGGCCATATTGGCGACGTGCCCGTGAAGCCCAATACCCGCTATACCATCTGCCTCAGCGCCAAAACAAACTCCAGCCCCTCTGCCTGGTTTGGCGGCGGCAAAGGCTGGCGTGTGCGCAAGACTCTCCCCAACACCAGCGGCAAATGGCAACGCATCAGCCATAGCTTCGAAACCGACCCAGACACCACCGCCTTCCCCTTCATGGTCGTCGTCGAACACCCCAGCGACGGCATCTGGATAGACAACGCCGGCTTCTTCGAGGGCGACGCCCCACCACCGGCATGGAACGAAAATAATCCCGAAAACACGGTCGAAATAAGCCCCCGCCAGCCCAAGCCCCTGTCCCGCCGCGACCAGCTCATCGACCCGCGTTGGGATCCCCGACTCTACCCCCGCGATCAGTGGCTCTTCGTCAACGACGCTGCCGACTTCGACGGCGTCGTCGGCCTGACAACGGCGCCCGCCAACGCCCAGGCCCTCATCGAATTCCGCGATGCCGACAGCGGCCGCGTCTTGGCCACGGCCAGCACGGTCCTGCGCGACGGCGGTGCCGGCGGTCGCTGCTGGCTGCTCCACGCCCGCTGCAATCTGGCCGAAGCGAACGCCGCGCAGATTGTCATCAGCGCCACCGTCAGCGACCAGGGCGCCGAGTTGGCCCGCTACGAGCGCCGCTACCGCCTGGTCACCCCGGCACTGATTGCGTCCCTGCTGTCCCAGCTCGACACCCAGCGCCAGCTACTCGCCGTGGTCCTTGACGGCCTGGGCGACCGCATTCCCGCCATCTGCACCCTCCGCCTGCGCCTGGCGCTCTACGACCGCTTCAGCGCCGATACCCGCCAGGACTGTAAACTGGGCAACACCGATCGCGCCTGGGTGACCTACCAGGACCTGCTGACGATGATTGAGGACGGCCTCCGCGAAGCCCAGGCCATCAAAACCGGCGCTCTGCCACCGCCGACGCCGGTGCCCAGTTATGTCACCAGCCCCATCACCATCGCCAAATCCTCTTTCCTCGCTACCCAGCGCTTCCCCGATGGCCGTCTACTCGAACAGACCCCGACCTTTTTTACCGGCTACGGTCATTTTGCCCAGGTCCGCAAAGACATTGAGCTCTTCCCCAGCTACGGCATCAATATGATCCAAATCGAGCAGGGCCCCCGTGGCGTCGTCGAGGACGACGGCAAGATCAACCCCAAGCCCATCGAGAACCTCGTCACCGTCTTCGCTCGTGCTGAAAAGGCAAATATCAGCATCAATCTCCTGCTCAGCCCGCATTATTTCCCCGACTGGGCGCTGAAGAAATGGCCCGACCTGGCCGAGTGCCAGGGCGGCTTCTTCAAGTACTGCGTGCACGCCCCGGAAGCCCGCGCGATCATTGAGCGCTATTTGCGGGCCATCGTCCCCGCGTTGAAAGACTCGCCGGCGCTGCACTCGTACTGCCTGAGCAACGAGCCCCTGAGCACCAAGCTGGACCAATGCCCGCACATCCGCACCCAGTGGCCGCAGTGGCTTGAACGCAGGCATGGCAGCATCGATCAGCTCAATCAGCGCTGGCACAGCGCCTACGCGTCCTTTGCCGACATCCCAGTACCAAAGCCCTTCCCGGACGGCGCCATTGCCTACGATTTCGTGCAATTCAACCAGGAGACTTTCGCCGCCTTCCATCAATGGCTGGCCGATGTCATCCACGACATGGCGCCCGCCATACCCGTGCACGCGAAGATCATGATGGCCGCCCATTTCAACAAAAATCCCGCCGGTATCTGGAGCGTCTCCCCGGAGCTCTTCGCCCACCTCAGCCAGATCAATGGCAATGACGCCTGCAATTTCCCACGCCACGGCCATCCGCAGTGGTACAACGGCTGGCAACGCTACGAAATGGGCTACGATTTCCAGCGCAGTATGCGCGATCTGCCGGTCTTCAACTCGGAAAACCACATCATCAGCGACCGCGATTTCTCCTCCCGTTGGCCTATCCACAGCTACTCCGCCCTCATCCAGGGCGCGCTACACGGCCAAAGCGCCACGACCTTCTGGGTTTGGGAACGCAGCAACGACCCCGTTTCCGACCTCGCCGGCAGCATTCTCCACCGCCCAAACCACGTCCTGGCCGTATCCGCCGCCGCCATGGACCTCAACCGCCATGCGCCAGTCGTCACAACCTTCCAGCAGGAGCCGCCCAGCGTCGTCCACCTGTGGTCGCTTAGCACCGTCCTCCACGGTCAGTCCTTGCACCTGTCGACCATGGACACCCTCTGGACCAGCTTCTGTGCCCTCGGGCAGACCCAGGGTTTCCTCACCGAGCGACAGCTCAACGACATCGGCACGTCCGGCAAGCTCCCGCCGGTGCTGCGCCAGGCTCGGCTGCTGGTCCTGCCGGCCGTCAGCCACCTGCCTGCGGCAGCCTTGCCGGCCCTGGACATGATTCGCAAACAGGGCATCGCTGTGGTCCTCTTCGGCGATAGCGCCCTGGACCGCGATGAATACGACCAGCCCCTACCCCAGCCGCCGCAATACGAGCGCCTGCCGCTAACGAAAGCCTACGACGATCAACCCGCCGCTCTGCTGCCGCGCCTCGGCGCCTGGGGCGTGACGCCTGCCGTCATGGCCAGTGATACTGATGGCCGTCCGCTCTACGGCCTGGAATTCCGCAGCGTCGAACACGCCGGCCAGACCTACACCGCCCTGTGCAATCAACGCCTCACCCCGGTCACCGTGTCGCTGCGCCACCTGGTCAAGCCCTGCGACAGCCACGACCTCCTGGCAAACCAGCCACAGACATCGTCCATCACCCTGCCACCCCTCCAGCCCATGATCCTCCTCATCAAAAAATAACCCACTCGCGACGGCTGCTGTGCCCCCATTACAACGTTTGCACCCTCTCTCTCCCATGCCCAAGACCCTCAAAGCCCTCCTCAAACCCGGCGCCATGCTCGCCGCTATGGCCGCCGGCGCCGCCCTCCCCGGCATGCACAACACCATCGTCATCCGCTATTGCCTGATGACCATGCTGTTCATCATGTTCATCCCCATGCACTTCGGCGACATCAAAATACAGCCTACG
>JAQWBY010000355.1 GCA_028706165.1 Lentisphaeria bacterium
GGGCGGCAGCAGGCCAGGCGCTGTCGATCAGAGCGCTCACGCGGTCAAGCAGGAAAGCGACGATCTCGACCAGAGGCTCGCTGCAGATGAAGGTGAAGGCAAAGACGAAGAGCATGATCAGCAGGAATATGGGCAGGCCGATATAGCGGTTGGTGACGACCTTGTCAATACTGTCTGACATCAGCCGGCGTTGCTCGTTATTGAGGGTTATGGCTTCCCGGCAGGCGCCGGCGATGACGCCATAACGACAGTCGGCCATGAGCGTGGCGCTGCTGATGCCATGGCGGACAGCCAAGCGTTCGCGCAGTTCTGCAGCCACGGGCAAGAGCGGTGCGAAGGCTGGCAGGGCGCAGATTTCGGGGTCGTTTTCCAGCAGTTTGATGGCGAAATAGCGCGGTGGAATCCCTTGTGTGACGACGTCTTGTTTGTCCTTGACGGCTGTGGTGAGGCTGTTGATGGCTTGGTCGATGTGCTCGCCGTAGCGGATGATCGCGGGTTTTTGCGCTTCACCGACCAGGAGTTGGGCAGTGAGCGCCTTGAGCTGGCCGATGCCTTCTTCCCTGGAACCGACGGTTTCGACGATGGGGGCACCGAGGTAGTGTTCGAATTTGGGCAGGTCAAAGACGAAACCGCGGTTGCGGGCGTCATCGACCATATTGAAGACCAGCAGCATGGGCATGCCGAGCTCAGCCAATTGCGTGCTGAGGTAGAGATTGCGCTGCAGATTGGCTGCATCGACGACGTTCATGACGAGGTCGATCGGCGTTTTGAGTAGCTCGCGAATGGCGACTTTTTCTTCCGGGGAAGACGATGACAGGCTGTAGATGCCAGGCAAGTCGATGATCTCAATGTTGACATTACCGATGCGGCAGCTGCCGCACTTGCGCTCAACAGTGACGCCGGGGTAATTGCCGACGTGCTGGCGGGTACCAGTCAGGGCGTTGAAAATGGTCGTTTTACCGCAGTTGGGGTTGCCGGCCAAGGCAATGCGATAGAGATCCTTCATGGGACGGACACCTCTGGATATGAGCGGGGGTTGCGAGCGGTAATCGGACTATGGCCGTGGCACAAGATTAACTCATCTGTTTTAGCCAAATGTGGGCGGCGTCTTTACGGCGTAGGGACAGGCTGCTGCACATGACTTTTACGCGCAGCAGGTCGCCAAAGGGCGCATGGCCTTCCATTTGCAGCAGCGTGCCGCGGACTAGGCCGAGGTCGGCAAATTTTTTCAGCGCGCGCAGATTTTCGTCCACATGGACGACTACGCCCTGCCTGCCGATGGGCAATTCACTGAGACTGATGAGATCAACGCCATCCTCGACGCAGAGCTGGGGCATGGTCTGGTTGAGGAAATCGCGGAGGGGCTTGCAATCCTCGCGATTGGCGATGGTCTTGGCCAAGACGATAAAGCGCGACATGACCTTTTCACCGATGACGTGTTCAATGCGGCATGCGGCTTCATCAGCCTCCTTCGCATCCAGCTTCAGGACGTCTTGGAAGAATTTTTTCATGGCGACATGCCGGTGTCTGATGACGGCTGCCTGTTCGGCGCCGCGAGCGGTGAGACTGACGGGCATGTGCGGCTGGTAGACGATGAGGTCGCGTGCGTAGAGGGTTTGCAGCGCATTGGTCACCGACGGCATGGTCACGTGGAGCTTTTCAGCGATGTCTTTGGTGTGGGCGTGGTCATTTTCCGCGATGATTTCCGCAATGGCTTCCAAGTAGTCTTCAAGACTGCTGGAAATGGGCGGCGAAGTGCGAGTATCGTTGGGCATATCAGCTCCGGGAAATGAGGGTGCGGGATGCGGAACGAGGCTAAATATAAGACGCGACTAAGGATTAGCAAGGGCTAAGAAACACAACGCGGCAGTTTGCGTCAGGTAAAGCGACGCCAGTCGTGAGTGGTGGTGGCCGATCTTGTAAATGCCCTTGCGGATTTTATAGTAGAAGGCTCATTCTTTCCTGACCGCAACGCACGTACCCGACGACGAGAAAGAGGCTACATGAAACAGACGCCGGAAACCATTATACTTGTGAATTTTGCCTGTGCGGACATTCAGTTGTTGGCGCGTGGCATTCGTAGTGAGGGCATCTACACGATGGTCATGCCCTACACTGTGAGCAAAGAGCGGATCATGGCTGAGAAGCCGTCCGGGCTGATATTCTGTCACGATGGGGAGCCGGCTGCGGCGACGGCGCCCTTGGCGGCGCTGGGTCTACCGATGACGACTGCGAGCAGCCGGACTCCGGTCGCCGAGTTGACGGCGTTTTGCAAGGAGCGTTGTGGCTGTCATGGCAGCTGGCGGATGGAGTCCTTCATTGACGAAGCGGTCAAGGACATTCGTGAGCAAGTGGGTGACAGCCGGGTTGTTTTGGGGCTTTCTGGCGGTGTTGACTCTTCCGTGGTTGCAGCGCTGGTGCATCGTGCCATAGGCGACCGCCTGACCTGTGTGTTTGTCAATCATGGCTTGCTGCGTAAGAACGAAGCCGAGATGGTGCAGGAGATTTTTGCGCGCAACTTCAGCATGAATCTGTGTTATGTGGACGCATCGAAGCGCTTTTTGGACAAATTGGCTGGCGTAGCTGACCCGGAGCAGAAGCGCAAGATTATTGGCAAGGAGTTCATTGATGTCTTTGCCGAGGCCGCCCGCGAGATTGGCGCGCCATTCCTTGGCCAGGGCACGATCTATCCGGATATTTTGGAGAGCATTCCGATGGATGGCAATCCCGCCGGGGTGATCAAGAGTCATCACAACGTAGGCGGGCTGCCGGAAGATTTGCATTTCAAGCTGGTCGAGCCGTTGGAGCGCCTGTTTAAGGACGAAGTGCGTGTGGTAGGTCGGTTGCTGGGTTTGCCTAGCGAGTTGATTGATCGTCATCCATTCCCGGGGCCCTCGTTGGGTGTTCGCCATGTGGGGCCCATCTGCCGGGATACTCTCGCGATGCTACGTGAGGCCGATGCGATTGTGACGGACGAGCTGATCAAGGCTGACTGGTATCACAAGACCTGGCAGACCTTTGCTATTTTTGTTCCGGTCAAGACCGTCGGCATCAAGAATCACCAGCGCAGCTACGACTACGTGATAGCCATTCGTTCCATCAACAGCGTGGATGCGGTGACGGCGCAGGTTGTGCGCCTGCCATGGGAACTGCTGGAAAAGATGTCCGAGCGGATTGTGCACGAAGTCAATGGGGTGAATCGCGTGGTTTATGACATCACGGCGAAACCGCCGGGCACCATTGAGTGGGAATAATGCCGCCTACTGTTGTGCCAGTGCGACAGTAACAAATAAGCAAAAAGCCCGCATGGACCATCGGTTCATGCGGGCATTTTGCTTATCGGAGCCTACAGCCAGGAGAAGAGGGCTTGTTATCGCCCAAGGGCTGGCAGAGGTATTGGCTTGGCCTGGTAAGGCATCGCGGTCTGGTCAGTCATTGCCGTCCATGCGGCGGACGGGGAAGCGCATACGCAGATCACGCATATAGTCGTCGTAGCGGCGTTTTTCCTCGGCCTTTTCGAGGGTCTTGCGGATGTCATCGCGCAGCTGGCTGGTCAGCTCTGGGACGCCGCCTTTTTCGTAGTCGATGAGTTGGACGAAGAAGACGCTTTTTTCGAAATCGATGGGCTTGGTGGCGACTTGACCTCTTTCCATGTTGGTTACGGCGTTGACGAGCCGCTGGTCGATATCGCTGAGCCAGCCCTGATCGCCGCCGCCGGTCGCGTTGGCGCCTTCGGAATACTCTTTGGCGAGATCTGCGAAAGGCGTCCCCTGGGCGATTTTGCTGGCGACTTCTTTGCAGACATCGTCAAAGCGGTTGAGGAACCGGCCATCTTTCTTGAGTTGGATGACTGCCAGGCGGTAGCGGGTGGGGGTGCTGAGTTTTTCGGGGTATTCGCGGTAGTAGTTGTCGATTTGCAGGTCGGATATCTGTAGGCCCTTGGTGACGCGTTCGCGTAGAAGCAGTTCGACGGCGAGGTCTTTGGTGACTTTTTCCTGGAAGTCTTTCATGCTGAGGCCTTCGGCGAAGAGACGTTCTTCAAATTGTTTGAGATTGCCGCCGGTGGTATCCTTGACGATTTCATCAATGCGAGATTGTAGGAAGGTCTGGGGGATTTTGGCCTCGATACGTTTGAAATCAAGATAGACCAGTTCGCGGTCGATCATATCATCAAGGATTTGTTTGCGCAATGCGATAACACGGCGACGGAGTTCATCGCCGCTGAACTCCTGCTGGA
>JAQWBY010000046.1 GCA_028706165.1 Lentisphaeria bacterium
TGCGCCTGGCGAAGACGGACGCCGTCCGCGCGCTGGCGCAAGACATCCACGACATCGCCTGGGAGACCATCGCGACGCATTTCCACCCGGCGACTGGCCAGTGGGCCGGCCCGCACAGCCGGGCTTATTCCGATACCATCAAGCCCGAGACGGCCTGGCGCATCGCTGCCGCCACTGGCGTTGTCGTCGGGGCGGTCACGCCGGACGAGGCCGCCGCGCAGCTGGTCGCCATGCCGTTGCCCTGCCCGGAGAAATACCATGGGTATTTTCTGGACGTTGATCGCCACGACTGCGTGGTTCAGCAGTACTGCCGTCGCGAGCCGGTGTCGCGTTCGACCACGGGTACGACGTGGTTCAATGGCGATGTCTGCCTCGGCAGCGTCAATCACGACAGCATGTGGGTGCAGCGCCGGCCGGTCGTCGCCTACTGGAAGAATGGCCCGGCGACCGCCGTGTTGCGCCTGCGCTTTCTCCACGACGGCAAGGACTTCGCGTCGGCTTTTGTGCGCAATGCCCAGGCTGAGGGGCGGCTCCTCAGCGGCGTGACCATGCTCACCGACCAGGGCGATTTCCACTGCCACCTCGATCGGCCCGCCAATGGCGTCTTCAGCGCCAGCGATTTTCGCCTGCGCTATGAGCTGCAGGCCGACGGCGCGGCCGTCGAGGAACTCCACGACGAGCGTTTCATCCTCAAAGCCGGGCCAAGAATGGCCGCCGTGCATTGCCACGCCGGGCGCTTCGATGGGGAGGACGTCGTCTGGGAAGCCGGGTGCGAAAATGGCCGCGCCTATGTCGATGCCGTGTGCTATCACGGCCCGCAACGGGAGTTCAATTTCCGGCAGCTTGGCGATACCTGGCTGTTTGTCGCCATGGAACTGCTCCATGCTGGCGAATTTGCGTCGGACCTCGGATTTGACGCGCATCCGGAAGAGGCGTCGGCCGTCGCCTGGAGCGCCTGGCAGAACTACGGCCTGAATGTCGCCGTCAGCCGCCAGCCGCTGCCTCTCGGCCAGGCCATCGCGACCGGCAGCTGAACCATGTTATTGTTGTGGTTTGCGAGGGGGCGGAAAGGGTTAACGACCCTTTCCGCCCCCTTGCGCTCCCCCACCTATCCCATATCTTGCGCTTGGCGTTGCCGCTGTCGCTATACCGGCCCCATGATCCACAATCCCTCCAGCAAGGTTTATATATCGGAAAGCGCCGGGCACTATTGGGCCTTGGGTGTGAGCAACCGCTGGCAATTCTCTACCGTCAGGTCGGAATTTTCGTATTACTTCATGTCGTCGCACAATGGCAAGACCGCGACGAACGTGGCTTTTGGCGATGGCCATGTGGCGACAGTGCGGGCCTTGCCCGATGGCGTGTACTACACGGATCATGGCAGTTTCAATCCGCAGTCGACAGCCGCGCCCATATACGGCAACACCTGACGGGGGCATCGCGGTTAACGCACATGACCAGTTGCGATACTCCCAGCGCAGGCTGGCGTGGCGTCGGCCGCTGTTGTTATCGTGCGGGAGATGATCATGGAAGCGATATTTGGGCAGGCGGTGCGGGGCTATTAACTGGAGCAGCTGCGGTGGACTTAACGCGAACGGCAGGAGCGCTTGCGGGCCGTGTGGAGTGCTGCTGACGCTTTGGCCTAGGTGCGGCAGGTACGGGAAAGGTGTCCCCCAATACTTCCGTCCGGTGCTCGCAAGATCATCGCAAATGCAATATGATTAGAAGGTATCTTTAGTGTCCCCCAATACTTCCGTCTGGTGGTTGCATGGTCATTGCAATTGCCCCTTACTCTCATTTAGACACAAGAGCGTTTGTCATGCAAAAACACCTTCTGAAACGGACCTTGCTGGTCATTTTTCTACTGCTCGGATGGTCGGGCAAGGGGGCTACCATGCAACTGCAAAACGAGCAGCTGACACTGCATTTCGACGCTCAGACGGGCATCTTGGCCGACATTACCACGGCAGCGGGAACGCGCGTCACGCCTCGCCCGTCGTGCCAGTATAACATCCAGGCCAAAGACAGCAGCTGGCTTTTTTCGCCCGTTGAGCTGCCGTTCAAGGTGGAAAGACACAGCCTCACGACCTTCGCCGGCGGCCAGGAGCTCACGATGGTGATGAGTTGCCCGGGGTGGCAGCTGGAGGTCTTTTGCCGGCTCTTCGATGGCGAGAAAATCTTCTCCCGCAGAGTCGCCTGGACGCGGCTGGACGACGCCCCTGTGGACATAAAAATCTTCCGTTTTGCGCTCGACGGCCTCGTTGTCGGCCAGGCCGCCGAGTGCAGCGTCATCCATCCCAGTTACTGGCCACCGCAGGACTTTCCGCTCGTCGGCGGCAAGACCCGTCGTACTTCTACCCCCGGCCGCAATCACATCCCCGGCGCCGTCCTCTACAATAGCGCCCTGCGTTGCGGCATTGGCGTGAGCATGCAGACAACGAAATCGGACTACGCCATAACCACCGACACGGGCGACGGCGTGGCCAATGTGCAAAGCGATTTCAATATCCGTGCCTGCATGCAAAAGGGCGATCGCCTCGACTCTGGTGAAGAACTCGTCACCCTGGTCGAAGACAGCCCATTGAATGACGCATTGGCGTCCCTCGGGCGTGCGTGGGTCCTCAACGGCTTCACCCGCAGAAAGCGTCCGCAGTGGACAGACGGCGCGGTCCTGTACTCTGCCTTTGTGCAGGGTACCACCGCTTCCCGGTGGGTCGACATCGGCGGCTTTGACAATTTTCGCCAGGTCGTGCTGCCGCATCTCAAGAACATCGGCGTTGACATCCTTTGGTTCAATCCCTTCAACACCGGCCGTTACGGCGTGTACTCCTATTACGATTTTGAAGACGGCATTGGCAGCGAGGACGACTTGGCGGCCCTCTGTGCCGACGCACAAAAACTTGGTATCCGCGTCTTGCTGGATCTCATTCCGCACGGTCCCAAGCCGAAGCATCCCTACGGCGAAAAACTTCTCGCGGAACACCCGGAATGGTTCTCCCGTGACGCCGCCGGCGCTCCAAAAATCTGGTGGGGCAGTTACGCCCTGGACTACGCATCGCCGGGCTGGCAAAACGAAATGATGACGCTGGCGACACACTTCATCAGTCGTTGTGGAATCGACGGTTGGCGCGTGGACTGCGCCCGCTACTCGCCTGACAACGAACGGCCGACTGACGGCCGCATTCCCTCCCAGTCCGGCACGGAGGGAGCTATCACGCTCATGAAACGTGTCCACCAGGCCATGGAGCAGGCCAAGCCGGAAAGCATACTTCTCGGCGAGACCAGCACGGTGTCGCACCTGTCGCAGATGGAATACATTTACGACACGATCATCGGCGGCTACGTCTTTCCGCAACTATCTCGCAGCACGCCCGAAGAGTGGGTGCCGCAGCTGAAACTATACCTCGACCGTGACGAGGCAGCCTTGCCCCTTGACTACGCGCTGGGACTCATGCGTTACTGCGAAAATCACGACAATGCGCCTGCAATCCGTCGCTATGGCAGTGGCCACCGCGATGCGCTATTGGCGACCTGCTTCCTGCTCCCGGGCCTGCCGCTGATCAGCCAGGACGGCGATATTGGCGCCGGCACACTCCTCCGCACGCTCTCGGCCATTCGCAAACGACCCGAATTCGCCCGTGGCAAAGCCGTTTATCTGCCGACGGGCAGTTCCGATCCTGCCGTACTGACCTTCACGCGCATAGTGCCCGAACAATTTTCCGCCGTCGCCATCAATTTCAGCGGCCAGGCCAAACAGCTTGAGCTGCAGCTCCCGCCGGAATGTCAAGACAGAACGCTGTTCATGCGCGAGATTTGCAACGACGCTTTGGCAGTCTGCGACGGTAAGACGATTCGCAGCGAACTGCTGCCCTACGCAACTCAGGTTTTCGCTTTTGCGGCACCCCAACCCGCGTTGCCGTCGGCACTCGACGACAAGAAGCCCGCCGACATCCCCACAGTGGCCCCGGACCTCGTCGCCCAAATCATCAGGACCGACTTTTGGACGGCACAATCCGTTGATGGCTTTTTCGTCTCCCTGGTCGATGCCACTGGCCGCAACGTGCTGCATAAGATGCACCTGGTTTCGCCGGCGGAAACCGTCCGTGATGGCAAACACATTGATTATACGCAAAATATCTCATTCGAAAGGCTTGACCAAGCCTCTACCGGCGGCGGGGGAACCCTCTGTTTCGAAGGCGCTTGGCCAAACGGCGCCCACCTGCGGAGCGTCTGCACTACTGGGGACGGATCACCGGATATCAGGGTCCGTCTGGAAGTCACTCCCGCCACCAATGGCGAACAACCGGCACTGGAACTGACCTTCGGCGATGACACCGACGAATGGTACGTCGCCGCCCTCGAAGGCGCTCTGCGCGATACTCCGGCGCCCCGCCATCCCCGTGGCGACGAATTGGCCCTCATCGAAAACGACCTCTGGCTGCGCGTCGTCCGCATCACGCACTTGGTGCAGAAAAGCGGCATGCTCTGGCAAGCCGACGCGCAGCCACTGGATCCCCGGCACGGCCAGATCAGCGTCCGCAAAGGCAACCGCTGGACGGGCATCCGCTTTTCCCAGGAAGACCAGGCCCTGCTAGAGGATATTTTCCTGCGGGAAAATGGCTCACTAGCCCAGGGGCTGACCTTGCGGCTGCATCCCAAAGGGCAAGTCATCGAATTCACCATCCGCGCTGACGATCCACCGGAAGTCGTCCCCGGTATCACCGCCGGTTTTGGCTGGGACCTGAAAAGCGACGGCTCCAGTCATCGCTTTCGCAACGATCATTTCCAGCTGCGCGTGAACCGCCACGACGGCGGTGGCGTGGCCGCCCTCCTCGGCAAATCAGGTTCGCCACTGCTCTTGAACGCCAGCATCTATTCCAATGACGGCTTTTTCACGCCCAGCTATGATCCGGAACACTCGCGCGAACTGCAGTGCTTCGGGACCTCGAAAAACAATATCGAAGCTGGCATGGCACTCACCAATAACGTCGAGGAGCTGGCACTGCGTTTCACGGGCGAACTCAAACGAAACGACAGCAAGCAGGGGTTCTCGGCACTGCCAAAAGTCGCCTACGCAGTGGAATACCGCCTGGACGACTCAGCCCGCATTCGCATCCATGCGTCAGTGACACCCCAGCCGCGACCTGAACGCCGCGGATCGCTCGTCTGGGAATGCCCACTGGCACGCGACATCACCGACATCGACATACAAACCACCGCCGGCAGCCAGCGCTTCACTATCGCCACCCAAAAGGACGACGAGCAATTCTGGACTACCACCCGCGACGCCCTGGCCGACGTCAGGTCCCTCACCTTCATCCACCGCGATGGCCAGCAACGCTGGACTATCACCAATATCGACCACCGCCAAATCGCCTCACTGAGTCTGTTCCGCGACCAACGCGGTAACACGGCCTTCCGAGTCGCATTTTTCGCCGCCGAAGCCTGCGACCAACTGACTACTCGCAGCTTCGTCTGCGACCTCGTCGTGGAATAATCACAGCAGTACCAATATCGACCACCGCCAAATCGCCTCACTGAGTCTGTTCCGCGATCAACGCGGTAACACGGCCTTCCGAGTCGCATTTTTCGCCGCCGAAGTCTGCGACCAACTGACTACTCGCAGCTTCGTCTGCGACCTCGTCGTGGAATAATCACAGCAGTTTATTTTTTCGCGATAGTGGACGTACGTTGTGCCTCTTTCTGGTGCAGTGGGACGCGATATGCCCGGCCAAGATGGCCCCCTCCGGGCGTTCCATTGCCTCTATGGCCCCAGTCAGCTTCGCCGACTGGGCCATAGAGGCCGAGGAACACGGACATAGTCGCCGTTGTCCCCAGGGCGGCGCACGCCTTCGGCGTCGCTTGCCCTGGGCTGGTATGTTTCGCGCTTTCAGCGCTGTTGCCGCTTCGTGGCGAGGAAAAACCGCGACGACAAAGGGCCGGTATGTTTCGCGCTTTCAACGCTGCTGCCGCTTCGCGGCGAGGAAAAAACGCGACGACAAAGCGCTGGGTATGTTTCGCGCTTTCAGCGCTGCTGCCGCTTCGCGGCGAGGAAAAACCGCGACGCCAAAGGGTGGGGGGGCTGAAGCGCAAAGCGCTGGGGATGTCGTGAGAAAAAGAGTATTGGGTCGTAGCCCCGCAGCATGCCCCGTGGCTACGAGTCGCGGGGCTATGAGTCGTGAGTGTTCACGGGTTGATGACTTTGACTTCGAAGCGTTTGAAGGTCATGGGTGCGGGTTCTTGGCCGGGAATGGGAATGACTGCTTCGAGGTCGTCTTCGCTGGTATTGACGGCGATGACGGTTTGTTTGCCGTTGACGGTCTTTGCCCACCATTCGACGCAGGCGCCTTTTTTGATTTCGACGGTGCCGGCGTGGGTGGTGCCGGGGGCGAGGATCAGAGGACGGAGATCACGGATGTCCTTGACGACTGCGCAGAGGGCTTCCCACGCGTGGGGGACGTGGGCGACGGTGTAGAACTGCTGCTGGTGGGCTGCGTACCACCACCACCACAGGCCATTGACGGACTTGACCACGCCGACGAAGGCAGCGGCGCGCATCCAGTCGGCATCCGGCGCGAATTTCGTGGGATCGACGGGCTGTTTGGCCCGGAATGCCTTGGTCTGCGGCTGGTCGTAACAATGGATGAGGAGGGTGATGGGCGAGTCGTTGAGCAGAAGTTTGCGGTGGCTGGCGATGGTGTTGACGATTTGCGCGGGTTTGGAGTAGCTCTGGGTCCAGTGAGTGTCCCAGGTGCGCCGGTATTTGTTCATGCCGTTGCCCCAGGTGGTCATCACCACGGGATGATAGGGATCAAGCTCACGGACCAGTTCGGCCAGGCTAGTCAGCAGCGCCGGTGAGACGTACTGCTTGGTGATTTCCGGCTCGTCGTACAGATACCAGCAAAAGAGACCGGGATGATCCGCGAGAGCGCCGACGCGTTTGGCGAGGTGCTCGAAGTTGCCTTGGACCATGCCGTTGCCACTGCCTACGCCGCGGTCAAAACCGATGAAGGCCCGCAGGCCATTGGCGGCGCAGGCGTCGAGGTACTCGCGGCAGGCGACGTCGTCCTGGCTGCTCTCCCAGCGGTAGGTGTGGACGACTTCGAAGCCGGCGCCCTTGATCAGCGGCATGTCGTCCGGCCGCACTTCGTAGATGCCCAGGGGGAAGATTTTTTGGCCGTTTTGGTTGTAGTTGCCATCGCTGTCGATGACGACGGCGTCGGCCGGTTTTACTGCGTGTAGCAGCCAGAGGACTTGGCTAGCGCTGTTGTCGCCGAGGTCGGTCGCCGTGACGTGGAGGGTATTCAGGCCGCGCGGCCAGCCGTCGGGCAAGGTCAGGGTGTATTCGAAGCGGTTGTCGCCCAGGGTGCGCGGCGCACTGACGCTGACGGCCTGGCCATCGCCGAGGGTGGCGGCGATGGTTGGCGCCTGCGCGTTTTCGTCGCTGATGACGAGGGCGACGCCGCTATCCGGCGTGGTGACGCGCCAAGCGCGGCCGATGATGATGGGCGGCAGGCAGTCGCGATCCACCGGCACGGCGTGGGTGAAGGACCAAGGCTGCGCATCGGTGCAGCCCTTGGTGGTGACGCGCCAATACCAGGTGCCGGGCGGCAGTGGTTCGCGCAGCTGCCAGCTGGCATCGACGCCGAGCTCGTAGCAGCGGGTGGCGGCGGTGGCGGGGAAGACTTCGTCGCGGGACAGTTCGAGGACGTAGGCGCTGACGCCCGCCAAGGGCGACCAGCTGAAGAGGGGCGTGTTGGTGGCGAGGACGGCTTCGGGCTCGGGGCTGATCTTGTTCACTGAGATGTCGATTTGGCGCATACTGAAGTCGTCGAACCAGGCTCGGCCGGCGCCACGGAGGGCGAGGAAGACGGATGCGAAGCCGGCGTCATCAGGCGCGCGCAGGTCCTTGCATTCTTTGAGCTGCCAGTCGGTGGTGCCGAAGACCTCGCAGGCGTACTGGCCGGCGGCGAGCCATTTGCCGTTTTTGTCCGACCATTCCACAATGAGGCCGGCGCCGACGGATGACATCTTGCCGGGCTTGGCCAGGACATTTTCGGTTTTGACGAAGCAGGAGGCGGCGTAGGCCTTGCCGCCGATGATGGGCACCTGCCGCGTGATATAGACCGTATCAGTCATGGGGTCATTGACGGTCAGACAGGCGGCCTGCTGGCCCGAGTGGACGTTTTCGCGGTCGAGGCTCGCCGTCTTGCCGAATGACCAGTTGTCCTGGCCGTCTTCAAAGCCGGCATTGGGAAGCGTCATGGGCGTCACGCGGCGCTGTGGCACGCGCAAGTGGCGCTGGCGTTTGGCGACTTCGGCGGGGGCAAAGTCCTCCACGGCGAGTTCTACGGTGGTGGCGATGGCCTTGACTTCGTTGGTTACCTCGGTGGACATGATGTAGCGGATGGCTTTCATTGAGCTGAAGCGCCTGTCCTGCAGCGTGAAGCCCAAGGGGCCCTCGGTGCGGGTGAGGGTGTAGCGGTGCTCGGGCAGGTCAAGGGTCAGTGTGCGGTGCCCACGGTCGGAGAATCTTTCGTCATCATTGACACTGATGGGCCGGCCATCGCCGTAGAGGAAGATTGCGCCATCGGTGGTTTTCAGGCTTTCCGGCGGGACGTAAATGCCGAATTCGACGGGGCCAGCTGGCTGTGCGAGCATGTTGAGGGCAATGCGCAGCGTTTTATCGGTGAAAGTGAGGGTGAGCTTGGCATCGGCTTGCTGGTCCTGCTTGTGCCAGGTGAAGGCATTGCCATCGCGGGACATGGTGGCATTCTGGAAATTGAAACGCTGTTGCTTCCAGCCAGGCGTGAAGGCCGCGAGGCCGATGCTGCTGATGAGCTTTTTGCCGGCGTAGGACACGGCGATGTTGCCGCCGTTGCCGGCTTTGAGCTGCCAGTTGCCGATGACGGTGCTGACTTCCTGCGCGGCGAGCAGGCCAGCGCTGAGCAACAAGGGCATGAACATCTTTTTCAACATACGTTTCTCCTGATACTTGTTGGGGTGAGGGAGCTTATGGGATAAGTGTGGTGGTGGCAGGATTAGGGTTGCAGCCGCTGATAGAAGCACAGGGCGCAGGAGCGGGGCAGGGGCAGTTCGAGGCGCAGACCGGCGGCGAGATCGGCGCCGTGGCGGCGCTCGCTGTGGCCATCGGCCCACTGCAGTTCGTAGATGGCGTCGGGCGACAGACCCTGCAGGGCGTAGGACTGTTGCGCGGCGGGGCATTCGGGGCGGCGGAAGGCCATGACCAGGCCGCGATCCTCTGCTGGCAGATGGGCCTGATAGGCGCACCAGCGACTGAGGTCTTCGGGACGATCGCTGAGCGGGTAGTAGTCGCCATCGCGCAGGATGGGGCGGACGCGCTGGGCGATTGCCAGGACGCGCCGGTGGAAGTCCCAGTTGGTTTCCTGGGTGGGGCGGCGGTTGTCCGTGCCCCAGGGCTTGAGGGACACGCCGGTGGCGAGCATGCTGAGGACGTCGTAGTCGTCATTTTCGGGCAGCCAGCTGCAGCCGGTATGCTGCGGTAGCCAGTCATTCAGGTAGAAATTTTCGATTTGTGAGCCTTCACGGCGGTGATCGGGGTAGCATTGGAGGTCGCTTTGCCAGAGTGGGATGCTGCGTGAGAGCAGTTCGAAATCAAGGCGGCGGCCGCCCGAGGCGCAGTTATCGATGAGCATATCCGGGTAGGCTTCGCGGAGGGCGTCCCAGAGGCGGTAGAGGCCGTCGATGTGCTTCATTTCGGCGACGCCGATGCGGTCTGGTGCGTCCATTTGCGCCCAGTAGGGCAGGGTGTTGAAATTGAAGTCCTGGCGATAGCAGTCGATGCCCTGTTCGGCCATGATGTTTTTGAGGGTATTGAGGAGCCATTGCCAGGCGTCGGGATCGCCGAGATTGAAGAGCAGGTTGTCGTCTTTGCCGACGAGCCACTCGGGGTGTTCGTGGAGGATCGCGGCCTGCGATTTGCGGTGGATGCGTTCGGGTTCGAACCATGCCAGGAATTTCATGCCGGCGGCGCGGGCGGCGTCGCTGACGGGCCGCAGTCCCTGGGGGTGTGGGTGGCCGTTGATGCGCCAGTTGCCGACGCGGATGGGCCAGTCGCTGGGGCCGTCGATGTGGGTTTCGAAGTGATGTGGGCATTTGCCGTCGAAGCCGCTCCAGCCGGCGTCGATCCAAAAGACATCGTAGGGCAGCTGTTTTTCGCGGAGGACACGAATGCGGTCGAGCATATTGGCGGATTGCATGCCGCCCCAGGTCACGAAGGAAATCGGCGCGGTGAGCAACTCGCCGCGTGCGTCCCGCGGTGAATGGACGGCGACCATGTGCCGGCGGAAGACGTTCTGGGCGGCGCGGATGCCGACGCCATCGCGGAACTGCAGGCAGAACGACGGCTGCCGCAGGCGCTCGCCGGGCAGCACGCGGAAATGGGTGTTGAGCATGGATACGGCGATGCGGCCGGTCTGGCCGTCATTCCGGAATTGCGCTTTCCAAGCGCCGCTCCAGCCGACGGCGACATTGATGCCGTGCAGGTCATCGTAGTCCACCCCGAAATAGGGCATGAACGTGCTGGATGAACGGCCCTCGACGGCGCGCAGTTCGAGGTCGCGGGCACCCGGGTGATTCCACAGATCGGCGTGCATGGCGACGAAGTCGCGGTAGGCGCAGTCCGACCCGAGGTTGTAGCGCACGCCGAAGTGGGAGCTGAGCAGCCGCTGCTCACGCCCCACGCTGAGCAAGGGCAGGCGGTAGTCCAGCATGAGCAGGTCTTCGACGATGTCACTGGGGCGATCGCCGATGCCGTGCAGGACGGGCGTGTATTCGATCACCGGCCGGTCGCGGAATATGCGCACGGCCAGATGTAGTTCCAGCACCCCGGGATCAATATCGTAGATGATGTCCAGGCGCCGCTCGCCAGTGGCCTCGTCGGTGGTGTCGTCGCGGACCGTCCGTGGCAGGGTCATGGAGTCCAAGTCGCGACCGCCATAGCGCAGGGAGAAAAGCCGCTGGGGGAGGTAGGGTGCGGCGCTGCCATCGCCGTCGCCCCACAGACAATCGGCAACGAGATCCTGGTAACGAGTCATGGTTGCAGCTGCTCCTTCAGGTGGCGAGGCATGGGGTGTTGAGAGGGGGCTTAACGCAGGCTACAAAGCTATTGCCTGCCGCCGGAAGATCAAGCGCCGGCAAGGCAAGACGGGCTCGTGAGCGGATGGGGATGATCGTCTGTCTTTTATCGCGGACGGATCGGACGGATCGGACGGATCGGACGGATCGGATTTCTGATCGGTCTGATCGGTCGGATCGTCTTTCTGGTTATCGCGGACGGATCGGACGGATCGGACGGATCGGACGGATCCGGCTGCTGATCGGTCTGATCGGTCTGATTGATCGGCGAAAAAAAGTAGTGCAAATTTTTTTTGCTGTTGACAAAGCGTATTTTTTATATAAATTATGTCAACGGAAAAAAGGAGGCTGCAGTCATGATAGCGCAACGACTTAAGCAGGCACGGTTGGCCTCGGGCCTGAGTCTGGCGGAACTCGCGGAGCGGCTTACCGCGAGTGATATCCCGATTACGCGCGCGGCTTTGTCCAATTACGAGTTGGGCAAACGCAGGCCAGCGGCGAGTGTTGTGCGCGGATTGAGCAAGGAGTTGGGGGTTGCGCCGGGCTACTTTCTCGATGCCGAGCCGTTGGCGATCAGCTGGTTGTCATTTCGCTGTTGCAGCCGGCTGGGCAAACTATGGTCGGAGCGCATCAAGGCCCGCGCTGAGCAAATCGCAGAAAAAGCTAGCCGTCTTTTTGACATCGTGCCCACGGCTGACCGTCTGGACTTTCCCCGCCGGCGGTCCGTGCAGACTGAGGCGGATGCCGATCAGGCGGCCAGTGCGTTGCGGCAGGCGTGGGGACTTGGCATTGCGCCGATTTTATCCCTGTGCCAGACTGCTGAGGCGCATGGTGCCATTGTCGTGGCCATAGATGATGTCGCTTGTGTTGACAATTTTGCCGGCTTTGCCGGTTTGATTCATGGTCGCCGTCCCTTGCTGGTGCTTAATGGACAGTTACCGTGTGACCACCGGCGCTTCAATCTGGCGCATGCAATTGGCCACGTCGTTATGGATAGTGATGAGCTGCCGGCGAAGATCGCTGAGGGGCTTGCGCAGCGCTTTGCGTCATCGTTGTTGGTGCCGCCGGCGCTTGTCAAGGGAGAGCTGGGCGAGCACCGCCGCAATTTGTCCCTACATGAATTGGCCATGTTGAAGCGGCGATATGGCATGAGCATGGCCGCGTGGCTATATACCGCCAGGGCGCACGGCGTCATCACGGAACTGAGCTACGCGGCGCTTTGGGCGGAGTTCGGTCGCCGTGGCTGGAAAGATTGCGAGCCACTTGCTTGTGACAGCCATGAAGAGCCCACGCGATTGCGGCAGCTGACGATGCGGGCGCTTGCCGAGGGGTTGATTGACCGTGGTGAGGCCCATGCGCTATGCCCCGAGAGCGACGTTGTCGGCGTTGCGCCAGAGCCATTGCCTGCATCCAAGCTGCGCGGAGCGATTCGCGAGGAGCGCCGCCAGCGGCTTTTGGCGGTGGCGGATGCCGCTGCAACAGAGTATGAGACAAATAGCGATCTGACGGACTGTGAGGCTTGCGGGAAGGACGACCTCAGCGATGGATACGGGTGACGGGGGGAGCCCCCGGCGTGGCGAAATCTGGCTGGTAGATTTTGATCCCGCGGCGGGCTCAGAGATAGCCAAGCGCCGGCCGGCGGTCGTTGTCAATGACGATGCGGTTGGGCGTTTGCCTCTGCGCATTGTCGTACCCATCACCGATTGGAAAGAACGCTATGGAGATTTTGTGTGGTTCACCCGGCTTGAGCCCACGCCTGCAAATGGCCTGGTCAAGGTATCTGGTGCAGATAGTTTCCAAGTCAAATCGATATCCATTCGGCGTTTTCAGTACCGTATTGGTCTGGTTACGGCTTGGCAAATCCAGAACATCGTCGATGCCATAGCCTTGTGCATTGGCGCATGAAGCTGCCGAGAAGCTTTGCGTCGGGTGACAGGAAGGGGGGGCGTACCGGGCAAATGTGGTGCCCTTCGGGCGCAATTATAACTTGCTTTCACACCGCTGGTTGCGGCGCCCTCCGGGTGCCTCACCCGCGGTTATGCATGGTACGGCCCTCTGGGCCGAACTTGGCCGATCTGGCTTTTTATTGCCGCGAAGTGGCAGAAGCGCTGAAGGGCTTCGTCGTGCTATTCAGGCGAGGGTTTTGCCGTCGATGGTGCCGATTGCGACTTCGAATTCGCCTTTACGGGCGACGCGGTCGGCGCGGCCGTCCTTGATCCAGACGACGGTATCGGAGGCGCTGAGCATCTTCATATCGTGGGTGGCGGTGATGACGGTGATACCGAGCTGTTTTTTCATATCGGCGAGGAGCTGGATGATTTCTTCGCCGGTATGGAGATCAAGGTTGCCGGTTGGTTCATCGGCGAGGATGATGCCCGGTCGGTTGACCAGGGCGCGGGCGATGGCGATGCGCTGTTGCTGGCCGCCGGAGACCTGCGCGGGCAGGTGGGTGAGGCGGTGGCCGAGGCCGACCAGATCGAGGATTTCGGCGGCGGCGGCGCGGGCCTTCGCGGGCGATTCGCCGGCGAAGATGCGCGGGAGGGCGACATTTTCGACGGCGGTCATGGTCTGGATCAGATTGAAGGACTGGAAGATGTAGCCCATTTTATGGCAGCGGATCCACGCAAGCTGCTTTTGGTTGAGCTCCTGGAGATTGCAGCCATCGACGCTGACGCTGCCGGCGCTGGGGCGGTCGAGGCCGCCGACCATGTTGAAGAAGGTCGATTTGCCGGACCCGGAGGGGCCGAGAATGGACAGGTATTCGCCGCGGCGGACCTCGAGGCTGATGCCGCGGAGGGCGTGGACCTGTTCGGCGCCGAGCTGGTAGACCTTGGTGACGTCACGGGTCGTGATGATGATGTCGTCGGCTGGTTTCATTCTTCGACCCTCATCGCGTCGACGGGTTGTTTGCGGGCGGCGATGTACGCCGGGAGGATGGCGGCCATGACGGACAGGAGCGTGCCGGTGGTCAGGGACGTGGTCAGCGAGCGCAGGATGCTGAACACGGGCAGATTGGCGGCGATATAGCCGTGGTAGTTGGTGGTGGCGACGCCGATGGCGACGGCCAGGCCGATCACGCAGCCCAGGACGGTCCCGGCGACGCCCTGCACGGACGACTCAATGAAGTAGGAGCGGACGATGAAGCCGTCAAGCGCGCCGAGGCATTTGAGGGTGCCAATTTCCTTGATGCGTTCGGTGACACTCATGAGCATGGAGTTGATGATGCCCACCAGGCAGGCCAGGAGGGACAGCACGATGAGCAGCACCATCATGCGGTCCGGTGCGTCGCCGGCATAGATGTCCACGCCGGCTTGCTGCAGGAGGACGTTCAGCACCGCGTCATCGGCTCTGACCAGTGCGCGGACGACGTCGTTCATCACTTGCATGTAGGTGAGGAAGGCGATGGCCAGGACCACACCAGACATGGTGATCAGTGAACGGAAGAAACGGCGCCGGATGCCCGCCCAGCTGACCTGGAAAGAGACTGCCCAGCTCACCTGGCGTTGTTCGGGGATGACGGCGTTGGACATGGTTTGTGCTGCGTTCATGGCTGATGCTGCCGGCGGGCCCGGCAGGGGGCTTTTGCGGGGTCAGTTGCGGTTGAGGTCGATGCCCATGCGTTTCTGCAGGATCAGCGACAGGATCATTGCCACGGCGACGATGAAGAATTCACCGACGATGAGGCCGACGAAGAGACAGCGGACGCTGCGGTAGCCCTCTTTGTTTGAGTAGCGGGTGACGAGGGCCTTGGCGAGCCAGCCAAGGAGGACGGAGAACCAGTAGGTGCGCATGATGGGGTTGACCAGCATGATGAGGCCGATGGGGTGGGGCAGCCAGAAGCGCGTTTGCCGGAAGTAGAGTAGGGCGGCCATGAGCGACGCGCCGAAGAGCAGCCAGAGGCGGCCGGCCCAAGTCGCGGTCGGTGGCACTTTCGAGATATCGCCGATGCGGGTGAAGAGGCCCTTGGGGAACATGGTGAAGAACCAGTTGTGCATGGCGTCGGCGCCGGTGTCGTAGGACATCATCAAGGCGACGGCGATGGCCGTCACGGCGGCGATGGCGATGGCGATGACGATGGCGACGTGGTAGCGAACGCGGGACATCTTGAGGTCGTCGCGGATTTTCAGGGCGTTGGCCATGGCCGGGGCGATGAAGGCCTTGATGTCGAGGAAGAGCACGGCGTAGTAGACCATGAGTGGCGCGAAGAGCGGCGGCGCGGTGACGCCGTGGTCGAAACCGCAGATATGGCGGATGAGGTGGAAGGGGCTGACCCACGCCTGGAAACCCATGATGCCGCCTTCGGCGACCGCGCGAATCAGGCCGATGGTGATGACCATGATGATCACGTAGCCGAAAAGCGCGTAGAAGAGATGGACGCCCATCACCCGCCACAGCAAAAACACCAGCAGCATGGACCCGCCGAGAAACAGCGCCGAGGAAATGCGCAGCTCGCGGCGTTCGTCGGCGCTGACATTTTCCAGCTTGTCGGGTTGCAGCGCGCACAGCAGCATGTGGCGGCACTTCCACAGCACCAGCGAGGCGAAGACCAGCAGGGCGCCGCCGCCAATGGCGAAGCGGAAGTTGAGGGTGTACCACCATTCGCCGGGGAAGGAATTTTCGTTTTGACCGAAGCCGAAGGCGACCAGGATGAGCAGCAGCGCCATATAGAAGATATGGAAGAACCAGAGGGAGAAGGACACTTTTTGGGGAATGAGGAAGGCGATGCCGATGACGGTGAAGAAGATGCTTGAGCGGGCGCCGTAGAGCAGGCCTTTGAACATGCTATTGCGGATGAATGGCGTCCAGGACTTTTCCAGGTCGAGCGCCGTCAGGCCGGGCAGCCATTCGGTACGGCAGAGGAGATTCCAGCCCATGACGCCGGCGGCAATGGCGAAGCCGGCCCAGAACAGGCCGCTTTTGAAGAGTGGCGGGATGATGCTGCGCTGCTGTTCGGCGTCGCCGAGCTGGCTGTCAAAACCGGCGAGGAACTCGGGTAGTTCGGCCAGTGGGAAGATGAGTTTTTCGTGGTAGGCCCACTGGCGGAAGATCAGCACGTTGAAGCTCAGCAGAATCATGTAGCTCAGGGCGATGATGACGCCCCACCAGGCGAGCGGCCGCAGCCAGTGATGCCAGGGCAGATCGCCGAGAAAATAACGGTGGAGGGACGCGTCGAAATCGCTGAAGGCGGCGAGAACGCCGTCGAGCTGGTTGGCGTTGATGGTTGGTGCCTGCGTCGACCAGCGGTCGGCGAGGCTGCGCAGCTCCCCGGCGGAGTTGGCGACGAGATTACAGAGGGTGATTTCCTGGCGCAGGCGTTCTTGTTCGCGGCTGTTGGCGAGACGCTCCTGGTCTTTGTTGGCGCGTTGTTTGCGGAGTCGGTCGATGTCGGCTTCCATGCGTCGGACATCGTCCATGGCGGCGACGCGTTTGCGTTGGTTGAGCTCGATGAGTTCTTCGTCGATATGATGCATGGCGGTGGCCAGTTCCTGGTCGATGGCGACGAGGGTGGCGAGTAGTTGCTGGAGGGCGCTGTCGTCAGCGACGGGATCGAGTTCGGTGGCGGCCTGGCGGAGGGCGCCGGGCGGGTCCTGGTCTTCGGGGGCCTTTCGGGCGATCTTGGCGGCCTGGAGGCCGTGTTTGAGGCGGGCCAAGCGGCGGAAGTAGCTGGCGGGGTCGTCCTTGAGGGTATAGAGCACGCCGGGATAGGCGCGTTTGCCCTTGGGGAGGCCGCGGCGAAAGACATCGACTTTGGCGAAGGCCTTTTCGCGGTGTTCCTGGAGAGTCTGGCGCAGTGCGTCGGCGTCCTGTTCGGCCTGGGCGATTTGGTTCTGGAGCTGCTTGACGGCGCTGGCGTCGGGCGCGTCCTTGGCATTTTCGGCGCTGAGCAGGTCGCGGCTGTGGGCGGCGGCGGCGAGTTTTTCGGCGTACTGCTTGGCGAGGGCCTGTCCGCCGGGTTCGGAGATGAAGAAGTTCTCGTTGAGGTAGGGTTCGACGTAGCGGTTCCATTCGGTCTGGTCGGTATTCCAGTGCCGGTTGAAGACTGCGCTGACGATGGGCACGAGTTGGGCGGTGAGGCCGAAGGTGGCGATGCCTGAGGCGACGGAGCACATAGCGAAGACCAGTAGCAGTTCGGACAGCGCCAGCGGCTTGATGAAGCGGCAGAGCCGCAGCAGCGGATTGATGAGCACGGTGAGGGCGATGAGCAGCACGAAGGGGAAGAGCGGCACCTGGTTGGGCGCTGCCAGCATGTAGTGCCGATTGTCCAGCACGACGGTCAGCGCGGCGAAGAGCGCCGTGAAGACCGTGCCGATGAGGATGGACCGTATGGTGATGTTTTTCATGGATGCCCGGCTGCGCCTAGAAGATCAGCGGCGCCATCATTTTGTTGAGGATAGTAAAGGCGACGGAGACCATGCCGATCAGGCCCATGCCGCAGGAAAAACCCGCCAGCAGAATGGGCGTGTATTTCATCCATTGGTCGCCATAGCGTCGGCGGAAGTAGAAACGGCCGACCAGCGCCCCGACGAGCTCCAGGGCGACGCCGGACGGCGTCGATTGGCCGAGGCCGCGGACCATGCCGAAGACGAGGAGCGTGGGCAGGCCCAGGCAGGACAGGAC
>JAQWBY010000047.1 GCA_028706165.1 Lentisphaeria bacterium
ACTTTGCCCGCCTACAGCTCCAATGCGATGCCCAAGTCCGCATCACCCGCGACCAGTTGCTCTTCACGCCCTCGCCCGACACCGCCACCCCACCCACCACCCTACTTGCCCTCACCGGCCCCAATCACGCCAACCGCTTCCCGTCCACCGTACATCTGGCTCCACCCGCATTGCAGCGTGAACGCCTTGACGCCATTGACGCGACCTTTCTTGACGGCCACCGCCTGCCCGCCGGCGCCGAAGAGCGCTTCCCGCTGCTCCTTGCCGCCATCGCCACTGCCGATTATGCCGCCTGCGCAACGCATCTACGCGCACTCATCGGCCTAGGGCCCGGACTCACCCCGGCCACTGACGACGCGCTCCTCGGCCTCCTCGCCGTCCAGGCCTTCCTCACGGCCACGGCCACCGCCACTGCCGCTCCTCCCGCCCTGGCCAAGCCGCAATTTCCGGCCCTCATCGCCGACCTGTCGGCAACGCTCACCACCACCGTCAGCCACAAATACCTGCGTTGCGCCGCGCAGTGGCGTTTTGCCCAGCCGCTGATCCACTCCGTCCTCGCCATCATGACCGCACCCACCACCGCCCCCCAGCCACCCGCAGCGCCCTTTTCCGTGCCCAACGCCTCCGCCTTGCAACGCCTCGTCGCCACCGGCCACAGCTCTGGCCGCGACACCCTCCGTGGCATCGTCCTCACCCTTCGACACATCATCGCCACCCATCACGCTCCCAACCACTAATCACTGACCAGAACCGGCCTGCTATCCGTAATCGGTCACCCATTGATAATGGCGGCCAAACATACCGCCGATGTCAATCCCAGGTAAGCAAGTGAGTTCCATTGCCCCTTTTGTCCCAGTCAGCTTCGCCGACTGGGGCAAAAGGGGCTGAGGAACACGAACATGGTCGCCGTTGTACCCAGGGCGGCGCACGCTTTCAGCGTGCTTGCCCTGGGCTGGTATGTTTCGCGCTTTCAGCGCTTCTGCCGCTTCGCGGCAATAAAATGCCAGATCGGCCAAGTTCGGCCCGGAGGGCCGTACCATGCATATCCCCGGGTGAGGCGCCCGGAGGGCGCCGCAACCCGGGGTGTGACAGCAACTTGGAATTGCGCCCGGAGGGCGCCACATTGGCCAGGCACGTCCAGACTCACCGCACCGGAGAGAGGCATGTCGTGCATCCAATATCAATGGCTCCTATGAAACCCGCCGCCGCAAAGGTCGCCGGAAATCAAAGTCGAATGGCCGGGCGGCGACTGGCCGTGGCTTTCCTGCAAATTGTCCCCGGTGTTTTCCCCACCGGGGTGGTTACTGACCAGAACCAGCCGGCTATCCATCATTTTACCATCCGCAGTCATTTGCCAGCTTCCAGCCCACCAATATAGTAAGTTTTTCTCGTCGTCTGCGGCGTTGCCCAGATCATCGAAGAAACAGCGCTTATTGCACCCAAATTACGGCGTCCCCACACGGGTATGCTGCAGCCATCGAAACCGCCGCGCCCATCCGCAACGAAGCTCCGCGCCAACTGCCATTCACCTCCCACTCTGCCTTCTCGCCGGGCGAAGGAAAACCGATGTCCAAGAAAAAAAAGCACCGCTTCAACACCGCGCGCCCACCCGCCTCATCCCCCCCCACTTCACCCACCCCCGGCGCCCCCCGGCATCTCCCCCTTCAGGAAGCACTGTCGGCGGGGCGAGTTCGCAAGGCATTCGCGCTGGCCAAGGATCTGCTCTCGCTACCCAATCTCACGACTGATGAGCTCGCATTGGTTGCGCAAGCCACCGAACGCAAGGCGCTGCAGATGCATCGCGAGGGCAATACCGACCAGATCGACGCGATGGCCCAGTCCATGATCAAACGAGCTCCGCTCCTGCCCAACATGTTCCACCCGGAATACCGCATCTTCTTCCTCCGCAAACCGCCATACGCCGCCTACGAAACAGACCCGGCCATCCGTGAGCAACTTGACGCCTACGTGTTCCGCCTCCTGCGCGACCCCGCCGAACTGTCCGAAAACAAGGACATCAGCGATCAGCACCCGCTCAAACAAAGTGCCCGCCTGATCATGGCTACCTGGGAAAAAATCGAGGCCGGCAATGCCGACCTCGACGAACTCAACCGCAGCATCGGGCGCCGCTCACCCTTTGTCGCCTGGCGCTTGTTCCTTAACGCCCTCAACGCCTGGTACGGCGACCAGAAGGACCTCGCTCTTGACAACCTCCGCCGCATTCCCGACGATGCGGCCCTGCGCGCCCTGGCAACCGACCTGCACATCGTCATCAACAACGAGACGCCGACTCTCACGGCAGACAAAATCATCGCCGCCACCAAAAACAATACCCTCCAGAAAAACCTGCAGGATATTGAGAACATCATCCTTAACGACGGTAACAAGGCACGAGTTCAAAGCCTGATGGATCAGACCTTCACCCCCGAGTTGCGGAACAACAGCCCGGTCCTCTACCGCAATCTCCTCGCCCTGCTCATACACCACATCGCCAATCATGCACATGATCGACTCAAGTGGTCGATTCTATTCCCTGCCAGCGAAGAAAAAGACCGCGCTGTCGCCATCACGGAAGTCCAACGCCACGTCATCGCCGAAGAAAACTGGCTTTACCAATTGGACAACTACGCATTCACCCCGCAGGAAAAAGCGCTGATCTACGACTTGCTGGCCAGCGGCAACTCGCTCCGCCTGCAACCCGAAACAGACTTCATCGGCTGGCAATACGCCCCGCGCATCACCAAAACACAGGCACGACAAATCTATGACCGCATGGCACAATTGTGGGAAAATAGCGTCGCCAATCATCCCCTCCGCGATGCCTTCCAAAAATGGCATACCATCGCTGAGACCATTCTCCCACCCGCTCAAAGCGATAAAATCCTGGAACGGTGGCTTAAGGCTTTCCCAGACGACGAAACCGCCGCCCGCAAACTCCTCAAATCCGCCCGCAAACGCCAAGTCTATACCAAAGCGTCCAGTCTCCTGCAACGCCTCCAGGAACGCTTCCCCCAAGACCCCGAACTCACTACCGACGCGGCCTTCCTGGAACTGGAAAAAGCCCTGGCGGCAATCTCCAAACGCGACCTCACCAAAGCCCGCGCCATCCTTGGCGACAAACCACCCGCGCCTGGCATCTTCTTCGCCGCCTGCCACCGCGCGCTCCGCAACGCCTGCGGCGACCAACAAGCCTCGGCCTACCCCGTTATCGACGCCTTCATTCATAAGCGTCTGGCCGACAACAAATTCAGCCTTCCAGCCTCCACCCAGCCACCACCCGAGGTCGTGAGCGCAACGAACTTCTTCACCGAAACCGACGCCATCTTCGCCGTCGCCGATCCCGTGTGGGGAAACGCCAGTCTCCCCGAACTGCACCTACCCCAAGCGCTCACCGGTCTCGACACCATTCCTTGCGATAAACTCTGGGACTTCTGCACCCCGTTTCTCGAAAATGCTCATCTCTATGCCTACGGCAGCCGTCAGGCCAAGTTCCTCTGGCAGCTCACCCATCACGCCCTCAATCGCCGCGATCCGCGCTGGACCGGCGCCTTCCTCCTACCACGTGTGCTGATCATGCACCAAGCTTCGTGCAGACTCTACCACTACGGCAACGCCACTGCTTTCCACAAGCGACAAAAAATCGTCGTCGACCTGCTCGCCCTGGCCAGCAAATGCCTGCTCGATGCCGATAACGTCACCCCACAAAAATTCATCCATGATTTCCTTGACCAACTCGACATCAATGACAGCGTCCTTGCCAAGAAACGCGACCAATGGAATCAGAAACAGATCAATGCGCTGATTAACGACGCCATGAACACATCGATCGACAGTATCCTCGACCGAGTCGTCATCCCCGAATCAATCCAACTACGCTACGATACCACCAAATACCCCATCATCCTGCGCGACTTCACCCTCGAAGATGAGGACGATGACGACGTTTTCGATGACGACGACGATTTCGATGACGATGACGATGACTTCGATGACGACGACACTTACGACCGATTTGATCCCGACGACGCCGAGAGGATGCTGGATGAACTCACTGACTTACTACATAAACTCCACGCAGCCAACAAACGAGGGAGATAGCACTCGCCATGAAATACCCCTACGCCATCCTCGGCGTCCCCGAAAACGCCACCCAGCAAGAAATCCGCCAGGCCTACTTGGATTTGCTGCGCAAATACCCGCCAGAACAAGCGCCGGACAAATTCCAGGAGCTCCGAGACGCCTGGCAACTTGTCGACGACGACGTCGCCCGCGCGCGCCTGGCCGTCTTTGGCCTGCAATTCCACCCGCATCCCCCGCCAAAACCCAGTAGCATCCTGCCCGAAACGAGCGTTCTGCCGCGCCGACCCGGCACGGCCTTCTGGCGCAAACTCATCGCCAACACGGAAGCCACGCATGATAGACGATACGACCAAAGAACAACTGGTGACGGAATTCCGCGCCTGGCTTGACCAGCTCAACCAAGACCCCGTCGCTCAACTCAATGGCGACGGCCCCGCGCCCGACCTCTTCTCCTTCTACGGCGAACTGGCCGCGCTCCGCCAGGAAATCAGCATGCAGACCCGCGGCGTCCATCGCAACGCCCAGGACATGACCGCCATCCTCGACGACCTCAAAGGCTCCCTCACCAGCCAAAGCTCTGCCATCGAAAACGCCGCCCGCGAAGTCAAAGCACAAGTGCCACAGGCAAGAACCCAGGGCGAAGACGCCGTCCTCCTCGAACTCATCCGCCTCCGCGAAGCCTTCGCCGACAACGCCGAACACTTCGCAGCCCAAAAACTCCACGGCTTCTTCACCCCCAAAGCCGACCGCGATATGCTTAGTCAACAACAGCACCACCTCAATCTCCTGCTCAAAAAAGCCGACGATGTGCTCCGCCGCTTCGACGTCACCCCCGTCGCCAGCCTCGACCAGCCCTTCGACGCCACCGCCATGCGCGCCATCGCCGTCTGTGACAACAACGACGGCCCCCCAGGCGCCGTCACCAGAATCTTCGCCCAGGGCTTCCGCCGCAACCAAAAAATCTTGACGACCGCCGAGGTCGAAGTGAGGAAACAAGCATGAGTGACATCATCATCGGCATTGACTTGGGAACCACCAACAGCGAAGTGGCGGTGTGCATCGACGGCAAAATCGAAATCATCCCCATGGCGGACGGTTCTCTCATGCTCCCCTCCGTCGTCGGCATCTCGCCCGAAGGCAATCTCATCGTTGGCCACGAAGCGCGCAACCAACTGGCTTTGTACCCCGACAACACCGTCCGCTCCATCAAACGCAAAATGGGCAGCGGCGACAGCGTCAACCTCGGCGGACACGATTATCTCCCCCAGGAAATCTCCGCCATGATCCTCACCACCCTCAAAAACGCCGCCGAAAAATACCTCGGCAAGCCCGTCACCAAGGCCGTCATCACCGTCCCCGCACAATTCAACGACGCCCAACGCAATGCCACCCGCGAAGCCGGCCGCATCGCCGGCTTGGACGTGCTGCGCATCCTCAATGAACCTACCGCTGCCTGCCTCGCCTACGAAAACAACACCCCCGACAAGAAAAAAATTCTCCTCGCCTTCGACCTCGGCGGCGGCACCTTCGATGTGTCTCTGGTCAGCATCGAAGGCGATGTCACCGAAGTCATCGCCAGCAGCGGCGACAATCATCTCGGCGGCGACGACTTCGACCAGGCCATCGCCGAACGCCTCCAGGCCGAATTGCTCGAAAAAGACCACGGCGCCCTCGACCGCATCGCCGAATACCGACTCATCAAAGCCGCCGAACAAGCCAAAATGCAACTCTCCGAATTCGCCTACGCCCAAATCATCGAAAACAACCTCGTTGGCAAAAACGGCGACAGCATGTCCCTCGAACGCGAATTGTCCCGCCATGAATTCGACGAGCTGCTCGATCCCTTCGTCGCCAAAACCGTCCTCGCCGTCCGCCGTTGCCTCAGCGACGCCGGCGTCAAGGCCGATGCCGTCGATGACATCATCCTGGTGGGCGGCTCCACCCGCAGTTCCGTGTTTCAAGATATGATCGAACGCGAATTCGGCCGCCGCCCCCACGCCGACATCCAGCCCGACTTGGCCGTCGCTTACGGTGCCGGCATGATGGCCGCGCGGCTCATGGGCGAGCAGCAACACCGCATCCTCGTCGATATTACCCCCTACACCTTCGGCATTTCCTGCGTGGGCGAACTCAACGGCCAGCTCTGCCATTACCGCTTCGCCAGTATCATCAAGGCCGGCGCCGCACTACCCGTCGCCCGCGAAGAGGTCTTTTTTACCATCCAAGACAACCAAAAGTCCATCGATGTCAATGTCTTCCAAGGCGAAAACCCCGACGCCCGCAAAAATACCCTCATCGGCACCTTCAGCATCGAAGACCTCTCGGAGCAGCCCGCCGGCAATAAAATCGTCATGAGCATGAAACTCGACCTCGATGGTCTCCTCCGTTGCTCCGCCAGCGAAAAAATAACCGGCAAACGCAAAGACATCGTCATCACCAACGCCCTCGCCAAACTCACAGACGACGAACTGGCAAAATCCCGCGAACGCGTCGCCAAGCTCTTCGCTGACCAACCCCCGTGGAACCCGCTCAACAGCGACTTGGACGACGCCGAAGACGCCGAGGACGAGGACGCCATCGCCGGCATCCTCGCCGATGCGATGGACGCGAACCAAGACAAAGCCGATACAAAGAGCGCCCACGGCCGAAAGACCGCCGATGACGCCTCGGATATGATCAACACCATCACCCAGCTCGCCTTCCGCCTGCAAAAAGTCTCCCAAAAAATGCCCCGGGAAGACCTCGCCGAAGCCAATGAGCTGGTCCAACAAATGAAAGCCGCCCTCAATACCGGCGACACTAAGGCTTTCCACGCCGCCTGCCAGGAACTCGACGACCTGCTCTTCTATGCCGAATCATAAGCGCACCAGCTTCACAATCCGCTTCGCTCCCCACCTCTGACCTCAAGGCCCCTGTCACATGTACGACGATACGCCCATCAAATGCCCGACCTGCCGCAAAAACCTCGGCACCGCCGCCGAACTGCCTGATACCTGTCCCCGCTGCGGCACCGCCCTCAAAGACCTCCACACCGTACTCGCCGCCGCCAAACAGCAGCAACAAATCGGCACCAGCCACGCCGCCACCGGCAATTTCACCGTCGCCTTGCAGGCATACACCCACATGCAACGCCTCCATAACACCCCGCTGGCGCGCAAACTTCGCATCTTCGCGGCCTTCGCGGCCAACAACGGCAAGTGGCGCCAGCCATAAACCGGCAAAGCCACCTTCGCCCATAACCACGGAGTGCCACCCAGTCCGCCCTGTCCTCCCTGTCCCCCCCCCAGCCCAGGCCACACCATGTATCAGCAGAGCTACCCTGTACTGAGCGCTTCTGACGCCTTCATGCATCAGGCCATCTGGGCGCCCAAACCGGTGGGCGTCCAGCCGTGGTACGCCCATCGTGATTTGTGCGTCCTCCGCGAGGGCGAAATCCGCCACTACGGTTGGGAGATCATCGCCGGCGAACCACGACGCGTCTTTGTGTCCTCGCGCGACTGGGGCCTGTCCTGGAAAAAAATCGTGGTCTTTAACGACGATGAGCTTGGCGCCATGGTGCAAAGTCCCTACTCCGGCGACTTTCTGACCATCTGCAGCGTCGACAAACAATCGCTGGCCCTACCCTCCCTCCATAGCGCCGGCCAGCGCGGCACCGCGCTCATCCGCTCTGCCCAAGGCCCCGGCAGCACCGAGAAAAGCGTCGAGTTCCTCGACTGCCCAGGCTTCTGCTTTTTCCGACAGCCCCTGCCCCTCCGCCACCGCCAACGCTGGCTCTGCGTCGGTGCCACCGTCAACCAGAACGGCGCCCAATGGGCAACCGCGCTACTCTCCGATGACGATGGCAAAACCTGGCGGCGACGCGTCATTGAGCCCAATGTCAGCTGCGACCAGCTGATCTACCCCGATCGCGGCCTGCGCTGGAACAACTACTGCTGCGAACCCACCATCGTCGAGCTTGCCGACGGCACGCTGCTGATGGCCGTCCGCACCAGCTTCAACTGCCACTATCTTTATCGCTCAGAAGATGGCGGCGACAGCTGGTCGGGCCCCGACCCCATGCCGCACTTTCACGCCACCAATACCATGCCGACTTTCCTGCGCCTGCAGGATGGCCGCATTCTCTTCTTCTGGAACAACGCCCAGGCATTGCCCAAGGACGATCCCAATACCATGCCCGAACTCAACGACGGCGAACGCCAAGGCCGCTGGGAAACCGTCTTTACCAACCGCGATGTCATCCACGCCGCCATCTCCGATGACGATGGCAAGTCCTGGCGCGGCTTCCGCGAACTCTACCTCAACAGCGTACGCAATCAGGTGGACTTCCGCACCCTCGGCAACGACGAGCTCCACGAACACGACAAGAGCGTCCACCAGTCACAAGCTCTCGAATTGCCCAACGGCAAGGTACTTATCGCCCTCGGCCAAAATCCCGCCGCGCGCCGCCTGCTGCTCTTCGATCCGGGCTGGCTCTACGAAACCGAGCGCCACGAGGACTTCCGCCACGGCCTCGGTGACCTCAGCACCCACCTCTACGTCAAGAGCCTCACCGGCAATTCCCGCGGCTGGGCCGGCCATTGCGCCTGGAACCGCTGCCCAGGCGCCATGCTCGTCCGCGAACCCGATAACCCCAAGGGCAGCCGCGAAGTCCTCCACCTCGCCAGAATCCACGACGAACGTCTCTACTCCGACCGCCAAGGCGTCGTCTGGAATTTCCCCGCCGCCCGCCAGGGCCAGCTCAGCATCGAAATCTTCATCGCCGGCGCCGGCTGTAACCTCACCCTCAGCGACTGCTGGTTCAACCCCTGCGATCCCTACGCCGCCGAACTCAGTCCCTTCTCCTGCGCCATCGACGCCGCCCGCATCGGCGCCAACACCTGGAAAACCCTCCACGTCACCTGGAACCTCGATGCCCGCAACATCACCCTCAGCTGTGACGACCAAATCATCGCCAACGCCACCATCACCAACCCGCCGCAATTCGGCCTCTCCTACCTGCACCTGCAGACCCTCGCCACCACCCACGACCCGCAAGGCTGCTACCTCAAATCCCTCCACAAGGCATGAACCTGCTCACCCCACCACACACTCGTCTGGAATAGCCCCCTCCCTGCCCAAAGCTCACCCCTCAGAGTAACGGCGCCGGGATGAAGCGGCAGTCCACACCACAAGGATATACCTCCGGATACATGCACACCACCGCACCCATGCCAAGGTCTTTCTTGAAGCGCCGCAGAACCTGAAAATGCCGACTGTCATCACGCCGCGGCGTTGCCGTCTTTTTGAATTCCACCGGATACAACCTGCCATTTTGCTCAATCAGCAGGTCAATCTCCTTCATGTCTTTGTCCCGATAAAAAAACAACCCTGGCCGCGTCTTGCCACTGTTGTAATAGCTCTTCAGAATTTCTGCCAGGCACCACGTCTCGAAAAATGCCCCCGACATCGCCCCGGCCTCCAGAACCGCCGCCGTCGGCCACTGCGTCAGAAATGCCGCCAGTCCCGTATCCAGCAGATACAGTTTCGGTGTCTTGACCAGCCTGGAGGTCAGATTGTTGGCATACGGCTCCAGCAGATACACCAAATTGGACGCCTCAAGTATGCTCAGCCAGCTCTTGGCCGTCGCGATTGAGATATCCGCATCACGGCTGAGTTCCGCGTAGTTCAACAGCTGCGCCGTCCGCGCCGCCACCGAACGAAGAAAACGAAAAAAACGGTCCAAATCACCCACACTGCCCAAATCTCGAATATCTCGTTCCAGGTAGGTCTGCACGTACGATGAATAAAACAGCTCGCGCTGCTCACTGCCGCCTTGGACCATGCCCGGAAAGCTCCCCATGAATATCCGCTCAAAAAGCTCCGGCGTCGTCATTGGCCGCCCCCCCGCCAAAAACTCATTGTCCGGTAAAAAAGGTACCGTTGCACTTGACGTTATCTCGCGCTGAGACAGGCCCAGCATCTCCAAAATGCCTATCCGCCCCGCCAGTGATTCACTGACCCCCTTCATCATCTGGAACTGCTGCGAGCCGGTCAGCCAGAACATGTTACGCGCCTGCTCGGCATGGTCATGCCGAGCCTGGTCGATCGCTATCTTGAGGTAGGGCAGAAGCTCTGGTGCGTACTGAATTTCATCTATCAGTACTGGCGCCCTATAACGCTCCAAAAAACCCGCCGAATCGCGCTTGGCAAAATCACGATCAAGCATGTTGTCCAAAGTAACGTACTTGCGTTCTGGCGATGATAGGTGACGCAGAAAAGTCGTCTTCCCGACCTGACGAGGACCAACCAACAACATCGCCGGAAAATAATCGCTCCCACGCAAAAACGCCTCCCGTAATGCCCGCTCAATGTACACGGTGGCCTCCTTTCACAGCTTGGCCGCGCAATCTTTTTTTCGGCTAATATGAACCTATAATTAATTATAGCCGACAAAAGACATCTCGCAAACCACAGGCATCCGCATTTTCGTCCACAAAACGTAGTCCGTCAGTCCAGGCATGCTCAGCTTCGCTGACGAAAACAGTGGTTTCTTCTTCAAGAATTGCACGTATATTGAAGCGCCACCAGACGCCGACTCAATCCAAACCTAGGACGTGTCCATGCTCTTCAAATCATTGTTTCATGGCTCTGCCGCCCCTCGCTGGACTCTCCGTCATTTCATCGCTGGCGCCACCATGCTCATTTTAGCGACAACGGCAGGTCGCGCCGCCGAGGGCGACATCATTTGGCAGTTGGGTCAGCTGGACAACTCCAAACGGGATTTCACGATCCAGTATCGCGCCTGGGAATATGGTAATGCCCCGCACATTGCCCAATCACCGGCAGTCGACCACGACACGCACACGTTCCATTACGACATTGCCGAAAACAAAGTCATTCCCGCACCGCCGGTCATCAGCGGTCTCTTCACCGTCACTGAGCGCAGCTGGATGCAGCCCGACGAACTCGTCGCCAACCTCGCTCTGACCTGGCGTGAACAGGAAGCCGGCACCCGCCGCCTCAACGTCACCTGCGCTAACTGGGAGAATAACCACGGCGGCCGCGATGGCATCGAAATACTCCTTCCCGGCAACAAGATGAAAGTGTTCAACCTCCCGGCGGGAAGCAACAAGCAGCATGGCCCCTTCAGCTTCGAGGTCATCTTTGACGCCACCGCCGGTGCCAATGAGCTGCGCATTTGCGTAGTCAGCAACGCCAAGCACTACAGTATCGGCTTTGACTGCATACAGTTGCAAAAAACCGACCTCAAGCCGGAATTCCTGCCCATTCCCAAGGCAACGATTGAGGCCTTCAGCGGTATTCACCACCCTGGTGATGCGGTCAATCTCAGCGTACTCGTGCGCAATGCCGACGCAGGCAACGTCGACTACACCGTGCGCGACCTCGCCGGCGCTGTCGTCCACCGCGGCCAATGCGTCCTCGCCAATGGTCAGGCCAAAGCCGTTCTGCCAGCCGACCGCAAAGGCTATTTCACCGTCGAATGCCGCCTCCAGGACCAGGTCTGCAGTTGCGCCTACGCCGTTGTCGAACCCGTTGTTCTGGAATACATCGACGACTCGCGCTTCGGCTGCCACGCCCTCCGCAGTGACGGTTATCGCCTGCGCGCCGATCCCGAGCGCGAAGAGACGAAAATCCGTCGGGCCTTTCTTGGCGGCGCCAAATGGTGCCGTCTCCACAGTGTCAGCTGGGCATTGCGCGAACCCGAAAAAGGCCGCTTTGACTGGCAGTACCTCGACGAACGCTTCGCCCGCGCCGCCAAATATAAACAACGCATCCTGCTGGCCGTCGGCGGGCAGCCGCTGTGGGCGTCCACCAGCGATGACAAAAGCCTCACGTCCTGCGGCAACTACCGCTACCTGTACTACCCGCCAAAAGATTTTGCCGACTGGGCGAACTTCCTCACGGTACTGACCAAGCGCTACTGCGACCGCGTCAATCACTACGAAATCAGCAACGAACCGGGCTATTCGTCAGCTTTCTGGACCTGCGGTTCATCCGACGCCTTCGGTACTTACCTCAAAACCGCCTACGACGCCATCAAAAAGACGCAACCCGACGCCGTCATTTACCCCGGCGCCCCTCTGCAGGTCGATTTTCTCGAAGAAGCCATCAACAGCAGCGGCGGCGTGCCGACCTTTGATAGCCTCAGCGTCCATTACCTGCGCAACAACGTGCGCTTCAGTAGCGTGGCCGACGGTTGGAAGAAAATGCTGCTCAAAATGGGCAAGGAGCCTACGCTCGTCAACAGCGAAGACATGGGCTGGCGAGGAGGCACGACGTCCCCAAGCCAGATCGCTGCCAACGTCGTCAAACTCCACGTCCGCGATGCGTCCCAGGGCGTCATCCGCACCTTCGGCTTTGAGATGTTCGGTGACAATTCCGCCATGAATTATTCCTTCTTTGATGTCAACAACAATCCGTTGCCGCAGTTTGCCGCCTACCGCGCCATGACCCACCGTCTGGAGCGCACCAGCTACCTGGGCGACCTCTCGGGTGCCGACTACGAAGCCTATCTCTTCGCCTGCGGCGACACGCCCGTGGTCGTCTTCTGGCATGACCTTGGCGGCCAACTCAGCCTGCCACTGGGCAGCCCCCAAGCCACTCTCGTCAGCCTGATGGACACGGAATCGCCCGTCAACAGCGAAAATGGCGTTATCACCCTCCAGGGCAACGCCATGCCGCAATATCTCGTGGGCGGTAACCTGTCAGTGCTCACTGCCGTCGCCGACAGCATGGCCGCTCTGCCCCAGCAACTGGTCATGACAGCCGGCAAGGACTTTGCCGCCACAGTGCGTCTTCACGAGGGCATTGGCCTCGACTTCGTCCTCCCCCCACAGTGGTCCGGCAAGCTCCAAGGGGACATGATGACCATCAGCGCCCCCGCTGACGCCCCGCAGGGTATTTACGATGGCCAATTCATCCTCACCGTCAAAGGTATTCGCGTCAACTTGCCTCTCCTCATTGAAGTAACCAATGGCCTGTGTGCAAATCTGTTGCGCAACGGCGATTTCGAAGAGAAGAGCAACTTCTGGTTCTTCAACAAAGACAAAGACAAGTGGGACGTTCTTCCCGAAGTCGGTACCAACGCATCTCATGCTGCCCGCACCGTCGGCCCCAACCACTTCGGGCCTGCCAATGCCTTCAAAGTGCGACCGGGCGAAAATTATATCCTGGCCTTCGACATCCGCGGCGAGGGCACCGCCGGCATCGCCTACGGCCTCAAGGATGCGCAAAACAAACGCGTCTTCCCTGAAAAACCCTCCATCAACGCCGTGCAAGTCATGGCTACGCCCGAGTGGAAACGCGTCCACGAAGTCATCTGCATCAACCGCCCCGGCGCAGCATTCCTCAATTTCGCAGTCCATACCAACTACGGTGACAAAGCCGGAAAAATCGCCTATGTCGACAACGTGATTCTGGCCAGACTGACCAACAGCACCACGGCCAGCCGCATCCTGACCCAGGGCAGTTTCACCCGCCCCCAAGGCAAAATCACCATCGACGGTACCCCCGCCAAATGGGCCGCCTGCCCAGCCATCACCGTCAACCAAGCGGCCAATGTCGTCAATACCACCGACCCAAAAGCCTGGCAGGGACCCGACGATCTCAGCGCCAACTGCAAAATGATGCTCGACGAAGATAATCTCTACCTGTTTTTCGACGTCCGCGATAATGTCCTCAGCGATGGCGTCACCGACCCCGAAATCGCTTGGAAACGTGATTCCATACAGTTCGCCATCGACCCCCGTAATGACAATCACGGCTACACGGAAATCTGCGTCGGGCGAACAAGCGACGGCAAGGGCTTCGCATACAAACTCGCCAACTACTGGACGCCGGAACTGCCCGAAAATATCACCCGCCGCGGCATCATCAAAGACGCCGAAGTCTTGGCTGTACCCACCGCCAACGGCATCATCTACGAGCTGCGCATACCTATCAACGAACTCTACCCGCTTAACGGCAAAGAAAGCGAGTTCGCATTCAATTTCCTCATCAATGACGACGATGGCCACGGTCGCAAGTACAGCGAATGGGCCGGCGGCATCGGCAAAACCAAAAACCCCAAAGAATACGGCCTGATCCAACTGAAGAAATAAGCCCGCACCCCACCACCGTGCGCCTCTTTCTCGGACTGATCGGACCGATCAGACCGATCAGACCGATCAACTCAACGATCCGCCCGATCCGTCCGATCAGACCAATCAAGTCGACGATCCGTCCGATCCGTCCGATCCGTCCGATCCGTCCGCGATAAAAGACTGTCGCTCAGACCGCAAACCATGGCCGGACTGCAATGCCGTTCCAACAACAGGCGCGGTCACCACCATAGATGAGCATCCCCTCCTGCGGCCCAGCGAGTTTCTGCCAATAATTCAGCCCAGCAAACATGCTTGCCGACAGCGTTTGCGCAGATTTGATTTCGATGGGCAACAGCTGCTCGCCATGCTCAATCAGCAGATCCACTTCATGGCCTTGCGAATCACGCCAGTAATACAAGGGCGGTTCAATGCCGGCATTGTAACAAGCCTTTGCCACTTCGGCGATAACGTACGTCTCGAATATCTCGCCGCGCAGACTGTGATATTCCAATTCCTCCGCTGAACGGATATTCAGCAGGTAGCAAAGAAGACCCGTGTCATAAAAGTACAACTTGGGACTCTTGATCAAGCGCTTGTTGAAATTACGGTGATGGGGCTGAAGCAGAAAAATGGTGTAGCTGGCAACCAACAGCGATATCCACCGTTTCACCGTCACCGGCGAGACCCCCGTGCTCGCAGCAAGCGAATCCATATTCAGAATCTGACCACTCCTGCCCGCACAGAGCCGCAGAAACTTCTCAAAAGTTGCCAGATCACCAACGTTGATCAGCGTCCGCACATCGCGTTCCAAGTAACTCTGCGTGTACTGGGCTAGCCAGTGAGTCGGAACTATCCGACGATCATAGAGCGGCGGAAAACCACCCTTGAATATCTGCTCGAAAGGCCGTGCCCCACCAGCCGGCAACGCGGTCTCTCCCGCAGCCAAGTTGAAGATATCGGAATTCGCCCGGCCCGCAAGCTCCGAACCGGAAAATGGCAGCAGCTTCATGGTGGCACAACGACCAGCCAAGGACTGACTGATACCCTCCTGCAAATGGAAATTCTGCGAACCGGAAAGAACATACTCGCCCATGACCTGGTGCTCGTCGACAAGCGCCATGATGTAGCTGAATAACTCCGGCACCCGCTGCACTTCGTCAAGTATCACCCGCCCACGATACTGGGAAAGAAAACCTACCGGGTCCGACAACGCATACTGACGAATATTCGGCATCTCCATATTCGCATAGCTATAATCCGAAAATAATGCCCGAAAAAGCGTGGTCTTGCCAGATTGGCGAGGGCCAGTTACCGCAACCACCGGATACTGACCCGCAGCTGCCCGTACCTGATTGCCTAAATGACGTGTTAACATGCGACGAAATCCTTTCCTTTTTCCTTGTAAAAATAACTTCGGGTGTTGCCTTTGCAAGAAAACGCCGCCGCAATACCGCCAGCCTTTGAGTGGCGGACACGCGGGACCACCCAACCTCGCGCCGTCTTCTCAGACCGATCAGACCGATCACATCGTCGATCCGTCTAATCCCTCCGCGTAAAAAACACAATTGGCGGATAAAAAAAGTCTTAATCTGCGCAAGCTGCGGATGAAAAAGAGGGGCGGACACACAGGTCCACCCCTACTTCGCCCCAGCGCGTAAAAAAAACGCCCGGAAACTCCCACAGGAGCTCCCGGGCGGATTACAAATCGCCGACCGCGGCGATTACTTGTTTTCGGCGCTACCGTCCTCCAATTCGGTCAAGCGCTGCCGAAGGTCGGCGACGGTCTGTTCCAAACCAGCCAACTGGTTGCGCAAGACCGTTCGTTCGTGGTCAGGCGCCAATGGCGCCACAGGTGCTACCGGTGCGCCCCAGGCCGCCGCGCCGCGACCAAAGCCGCCGCCCATACCGCGACCAAAGCCGCCGCCCATACCGCGACCAAAACCCATGCCGCGACCAAAGCCGCCGCCCATACCGCGACCAAAACCCATGCCGCGACCAAAGCCGCCGCCCATACCGCGACCAAAACCCATGCCGCGCCCAAAGCCGTAGCCCGCGCCGCGACCGCCCACTTGTGGATTCATGGTGCCCGGCGCCGCAAACCCGGCGCAATAGCCCGCGCCACGACCCGTCATTGGCCCCATTCCCATGGGGCCGGTTCCATTTCCTCTTGGCATAATAATGCTCCTTTCAGCTTTCTGAGATTTCGTACCGTTTTCCTTTTGGTGACAGCCGCCGCTGCAGTTCGACGCCATCACCACACATTATTCTCAACTACCGCCGCGACCGCCGCGATAACCGCGGCGATGACAACGACGGCCATAACATCCCGGCATGGCATACTGGCGATGTCCCAACCGCCCGCCAGCATATGCCTTGATCACCTGCTCGATTTCGCCGCATATCTGCGCTATCACCTCGATACCTGCCGCCTTGATGGCTGCTTCAACGGGCCAAGATATGGCCCCACAAACCAACACCTCCACACCCGCTGCCGCCAAAAGCGCCGAGCGCTGCTGCGCATCCTCAACACCCAACTCAATGTCGCCTAACAGCGTTATGCCACCGACATTCACGTCAACCAGCAGCACCTGCGCGGCGACATCAAACACCGGACTAACTCGGCCCTGCCAATGTGGTATTGCTATCTTCGTCATGCTTGTATATCAGCAGAAGGTATGCCAGAAAGAAGATTGAGCATAAAAACAAGCCGCGCCCTGCCCAAATCCAGCCAAAAAGGCCTTGCGCTTGCCATGCAAATTGCTCATAGTCGTGCAATATGATATAATACCAGCATTACAACCATGTATTTTGCAATACTGGCCCCTTTCTGCTACGCATCACCCAAAATCTCCCGCCGCGCTACGCCCGATCCAGCATATCTTCCTGCCCAGGGCAATCTGTCATCGTACCTTTATGGAGGCCTCTTCATGAGCAAACGCAAAGAATCAGCATCGGCGGACTTCAATCCGCTGGAATTTACCATCTTGGATTCGCTCAACGAGGGCGTTTTCACCGTGGACCGCAATTGGCGCATCACCAGCTTCAATCGCGCTGCCGAGCAGCTCACCGGCATCCCCCGCGAGCAGGCATTGGGCTGCCGCTGCTCAGAAGTCTTCCGAGCCAGCATCTGCGAAAAAAATTGCGCCTTGCGCCGCACCATCGACAGCGGCCTGCCAGTGGTCGACGCGACTGCCCACATTGTCAACCAGCGCGGCCAACGCCTGCCGATCCGCATCGCCACTGCCCTGCTCAAAGACCCCACAGGAACCATCATCGGCGGCGTCGAGACCTTCCAGGACCTGACCCTGGTCGAACAACTACGCAAGGAACTCCAGGCACGATACAGCTTCGAAGACATCATCGGCCGCAGCCCCACAATGACCCAGCTCTTTGACATCCTGCCACAAATTTCTGCCAGTTCGTCCACCGTATTGATTGAAGGCCCCAGCGGCACCGGCAAAGAGCTCTTTGCCCGCGCCATCCACCACCTCTCGCCGCGTAAAGACAAGCCCTTTATAGCAGTCAATTGCGCAGCGCTGCCCGACACCCTCCTCGAAAG
>JAQWBY010000356.1 GCA_028706165.1 Lentisphaeria bacterium
GAACGGTCGGGAGCCCAGCAGGCGACGCCCTATGAGCGGCTGCAACACATGAATCAGCAGAGCATTGATCTGTATGCCGAGCACGGCGTGGACCTGCGCGAGCCTCTGGAGGTCGCAGTTTGTGCCCAGCATTGCAATGGCGGTATCAGCGGCAGCATCTGGTGGGAGAGCAGCCTTAAGCATCTGTTTGTGATCGGCGAGCTCTGCGGCACGCACGGGGTGCGACCCGGCGGCAGCGCTCTCAACAGCGGGCAGGTCGGCGCGACCCGTGCTGCGCAACGCATCGCCAATGTCTACCGCGAAACGCCCATGGCGCCGGCGGCATGCGTCGCCAAATGCGCCGGGCAGATTAGTGTCGTGTGGCATGAGTTGCATCGCTACCTGTCACCCGGCGCGGAGGCCCTGGAGCCGGGCGCGGTGCGCCGGGAAATCCAGGCGCGGATGTCGGGCGAGGGCGCGTTCATTCGCTCACTGGCCGGCGCCAAACAGGCGCTGGCCGACGCCCGCGCGCTCTACGCCCGCATTTGCAGTGAGGGCTTCCAGTGCCAGAGTCCCAAGCAATTGCCGCAGGCCGTGGAAAACAAATGGCTGGCGCTGGCCAGCGTGGCATTTTTGCAGGCCATCGTGAGCTACATCGAGCAGGGCGGCGGCAGTCGCGGCGCCTATATGGTCCTGGACGAGAAAGGCGCGCTGACGGTCGATAGCAAACGCGGCCGCGAACTCCGACACCGGGAGGAGAATGCCAGCAAACGCCAGGAAATCCTCGAAGTGCAATTGCGGCCGGGGACGCTTTGTGATTTCGCTGTCCGCGTTGACAAGGTCCGCCCGCTGCCCAATGACGACAGCTGGTACGAGACCACCTGGGCACAGTGGAACCGCGGCGAGGTCTTCAAAGGCTGACCAGAGCTTGTCCGAAAAGTATAGTTCGGTTTTGCGAGGGGGAGGAAAGGGCCGCTGGCCCTTTCCTCCCCCTCGCGCTCCCCTACCTATCCCATTTCGGCTCAGCGTCTTGCAGCAATTTCTTTGCGTTTGCCGCAAGGCGCTGAGCATCAGCAGTTGAGGTCAGGAACTGAGCGTTTTTACGCTGTATTCGCACTGAGATGGCTAGTTAGAGCTACAGAAAGTCTGAAAAACACGTTTGCGGCAGGCGATAATCGCTTGGTGCTCCTTTTCGGACGACCTCTGACCAGGGGGCGTGGTTCGCCGGTTCTTCTCACATCTCGTCGTGTTGTTTGACGAGGACCTGTTTGAGGACGTCGTCACAGCGGCCGCAGTGATGGCAGTTGGTGGCGCAGTCGCCGGCGATGTCATGCCAGTTGGCGGGGAAGCGGCTGTTGTCGATGGCGTATGGCGAGAAGATGGACGAGAAAGACGGTTCCATCAGGTCGAGAAGATTACCGCGGAATTGCCCTTCGCAATAGGCGCCGATGACCATGCGCGGATGCGAGTGCTGGCGCGTGGCCAGCTTGACCACGGGCACGTACTTTTCGTAGCGGTGGAGATCTTCGGGGCGAATCCACGACGCACGCAGAAATTCCAGGCGGTTGGCCTCGTTGCCGTAGAGTTTCCAGCAGAGATGGGGCATGAAGCCGCGGGCGTTTTTGATCTCGTCGATTTCGGCGTCGTGGGCGACGAGGTTGTCGTGGAAGCTCTGGTATGGGCAGTTGCGCAGGCAGCCGCTGTTGGCGAGCATGCAGAGAGTCTTGCCGTTGGCTTGGCACCACTGATGGAATCGCTCGACATTGGCCAGGTTGCGCTGCAAATCGCGGCGGATGTGGAAAGAGTCGAAGATGTCCGCCAGGTACTCCATGGCCAGCGTGGAGTCAACACGCATATTTACTGACGCGCGCAGGTCGATGCTCGCAAAATGTTTTTTCAGGGTCGTGGCGATGAATGGGCTGGTGGTGGTGACGACTTCCGGCAGGAGATCAAGGCTGCCGAGATAGTCGACGATGGAGCACACTTCATTTTCCAGCTTGCAGCTGACGGCGTAGGCGCCATAGCAGTTGGCGTTGAACAGCAGATCGAGCTTGATGCCCATGGCGCGGAATTGCCGCAGCTGCTCTTCGAGCTCCTCCTGTGCCGCCCAGTCGATAGCGCCACGAATATTACCCAGCGCGGCGCGGCCAGTGGCCATGCCCGTCCAGGGAAAATACACCTCGGCGATATGCTCGCGGTAGTCCCGGACGATGTTGCTGAAAGGCTCGCCATTTTCAGGTTGCTGATAGCCGATGGCAAATTTCATGATCTGTTCGCTGCTTGGGTGGTGGCTTTTGCTTCAGGGCGCTCAGGGGGCCGCAGTGGCGCTGCGAATGGCCTGGCGGAACAGCTCAATCTGCTCCTGCAGGCGCGGGAAGAAATCATTCGGCGGCGCTTCCATGCTGAAGCCGATGGCAAAATTTTCTGGCACGGCGAAAGCGACGGCGATGTGGCTGATGTACTGGTTGATGGCGTAGTTGTTTTTGCGGACGCGTTCTTTTTCAGCCAGGAAATTTTCGATATTTTCCCATCGGGCGACGCCGTGTTCCTGGAAGGGAAAGTGGCGTTCGAATTCGCTGGCATTGCTGCCGGTGGCCTGTAGGCAGACGGCGGTAGCTGACACGTATGGCGTGTAGAGGCATTCGAGGGGATGCTGCACTTCGCCGGGGCGGTCTGCTGACATGCGCAGGCGGCAGTGGATGGCGTTGGGGGCGAGCTCGGAAAAGGTCAACGTCGCTTTGGGGAAGGTCTTACGCAACAGCCGCAGTTGCTTGGTTGCTTCATTGAGCGCGATGTTGGTGCGGCTGAGGCGTGCTAGTTCTTGAATGGCCACGCCGGGCAAAAAACGGTTCGTGCTGTCTTTGACCAGAAAGCCACGCGCGCATAAAGTTCGGATGAGATTATGCGCGGTGCTTTTTTTGATGTCCATGGCCTCAGCCAGTTCATTGAGGCGGACGCCGTTGGGTGCCTCGGTGGCGGCCCGGAGGATGTCAAGCGCCTTCAGAACGGACTGGACCATGTCGGAGTTAGGCATAGCTGTGCAGAGTCCTCAATCGACGTCGCTGCCGTGGCCCTTTTGCCTGCGGAAGATGGTGCCGGGGGCGTATTCCGGCTCGGTGCTCCAGTCGACCGACCATGCTGGGCGACGGCGGAATTTCTGCTTGAAGGTATTTTGCAGGACGCCGCGGCTTTCGAGGCTGATCATGCAAGCACGGGTGCAGCCGCGGGCGCCGCAGACGGCCTGTCCGGTGTTGTAGAGATTGCGCGGCTTTTTGAAGAACGGGCTCCATTCGCCAGGCTTGGAGTTGGCTTTTTCCTGCAGGTAGGGTTTTTCCTGCGGCTGGTCGGTAATCTGGGCACCGCGGAAGGTGATGTCGCATTTGGCGGTGTCGATATTGGCCCATTCGACCTCGTGGCCGGCAAGATTGACCTTCACGGTGTTGTTGGCGTCGAAGCACTGTCCGGGACAATTCTTGACGCAGGCCATACAGCGGTTGCAGAGCTGCGGGCCGTCGTAGATTGGGTCGGGGGCCAGTTCGAGATCGGTCAGCACAATGCCGAGGCGGTTGCGCGGGCCGAACTGAGGTGACAGGAACATCTTGCTAAAGCCGATTTCGCCCAGACCACTCAGATAGGCCGCGATGCGTAACTGGATCATAATGTCCGGGGTGGCCTGGCCGGGGCGTACGGGCCGGCTGTAATTCTTCGGCGTGTAGCCATCAGAGTCAATGCCGCGCCAGTCGCTTTGGTGCCCCATGGGAATGGCTTCGTAGCCTTGATCCTCGATGGTCTTCGACAGGTTGATGACCGTCATCGGCATGTATAAATAGGTGATGCCACCGTAGCCCATCGACGAGTAGTTGCTGAAATACGTGCCTTCTTCAATGCCTCGCAAGCTGCCACGCTCGACACGGAAGACCATGCCGATGATCGATTTGCACTCTGGCATGATCTGCTTGGGGTCCATTTGCAAAGGTGCCCCGGCCCAACGCTCAATGTTGCCAATGCCAACCGCGTCCGCACCCATCTCCAGGGCCTTGCGCTTGACGTAGTCGGCCGCTTTCACCGGATCGCTCAGGTCGATGTCGTTGAATGTCCTGCTCAGTACTGCCATGGTCGCTCCTCATTTGGCTGGGATTCACGCTGTTGTTCATCATAGATGGACAAATATCCGCAGAAGGCAAAGTCACGATAATGCCGAGAAGGAAGATTGCAAGCTAGTCAGCGAGGAAAAATGACGCCGAG
>JAQWBY010000357.1 GCA_028706165.1 Lentisphaeria bacterium
CGTCGCCACACCTGGCATGGCCGACATGGTTGTCGCCCGCCGCGGCCAGCCCGCCGCCTGCAGCATCGTCCACGCCGCCGGCGCAGCGCCGCCCATCGTCCTTGCCGCCAAAGAGCTGCAGGACTTCACCAGCCAGATGACCGGGGTGGAATTGCCCATCGTCAGCGATGCGGACGAGCTGCCGGCGCAGGCCATCCTCGTCGGCCCCAGTCGTCACAGCGCTGCCATGCCGGGCGTGGCAGATGCCATGACTGCTCTCGGCGCCGACGGCTTTCTCCTGCGCCGCAGCGGCCCCCACCTGCTCATCCTCGGCGACGAACGCGGCACGCTCTACGGCGTGTACGAGCTGCTGGAACGCGCCGGCTGCCGCTGGTACGCGTCCTGGCACAGCCGCATTCCGCAGCTCGACCAGTGGACGCTGCCTGACGACCTGAACGTCACCGAACGACCGGCCTTCCGCATGCGCGAGCCATTCTGGTACGACATGTTCAACACCTTCCAGGCCCTGCGCAACAAGTGCAATGGCAATAACATGCGCCTCGGCCCCGAGCACGGCGGCCGCGTCCGCTTCGGCGGCGGTATGTTCTGCCATACCTTCGACCGCCTCATGCCTCCACACGAATTCTTCACCAGCCACCCGGAGTATTACAGCGAAATCAACGGCAAGCGACTCCGTGATTACAGCCAGCTCTGTCTGTCCAATCCCGATGTTCTCCGTATCGTCACCGAACGGACGCTCGCAAACATCCGCAAGGATCCCGACGCGGCCATGTTCAGCGTCAGCCAGAACGACTGGCGCAATCCCTGTGCCTGCGCTAACTGCCTGGCACTGCGCGAAGAATACGGCAACGAAGCCGGTGTGCTGCTGTGGTTTGTCAACCAGGTCGCCGAAGCGGTCGAAAAAGAGTTCCCCAAGGTCCTCATCGAGACCCTCGCCTACCAGTACACCCGCGAGCCGCCTAAAAACATCCGCCCCCGTCGCAATGTCATGCACCGGCTCTGCACCATCGAATGCGATTTTGCCCGGCCCATCGACCAGAGCGACGACCCCCAGAACCAGAAATTCATCAGCGACATCAAAGGCTGGAGCGCCATCACCGAACAGCTCTTCATCTGGGACTACGTCACCAACTTCCGCCATTACCTCGGCCCGCACCCCAACTTCAAGGCGCTGCAGGGCAACGTCAAATTCTTCCGCGACAACCACGTCATCGGCGTCATGGAACAGGGCGCCTACCAGGGCTACCACGCCGAATTCGCCGAGCTGCGTGGATGGCTCCTCGCCAAGCTGCTGTGGAACCCCGACGCGGACATGGCCGCGCTCCTGGACGACTTCTTCAACGGCTACTACGGCCCCGCCGCGCCACTGGTCCGCCAGTACTTCGACGCACTCCAGGCTCTGGTAGAACCGCCCGAAAACAAGGTCAAGATTTTCCACCCCCTGACCATGCCCTGGTACAGCGACGACTTCTTCCTCTGGGCCACCGACATCTGGCAGCAGGCCGAGGCAGCCGTCAAAGACCAGCCAGCCTTCCTCGACAATGTCCGCAAAGGCGCCATCCCGGTCTATTATGCGCGCGTCGAACGCATGTCGGCCCCCGCCATCACGTTCCGCTGGCAGGACGAACAGGTCCTGCCCCATAATGTCCCCGAGGACTACCGGCAATTGGTCAGCGCCCTCCTGGACCGCATGGACGGCAAACGCCCCATCCGCATCAGTGAAAACGCCGATAACCACGCCGCCCTCCTCGCCAAATGGCGCAGCGCCGTCAAAGGCATCGCCGTCAACACCATCCGTAACGGCTCCTTCCGTGTCGGCATCGCCCCAGCCATGAACGGCTGCGCCGGCATCTTCAAAGACGCCAGCGGCGTGAACTACCTCGACAGCGACTACGGCACGTCATTCTCCCTTAGGGGCCTCCAATCGCTACGGCAAGGACCGCAGCAGCTGTTCAGCGTCAAGGACGAACGTCCGGAGCGCCTGAATCTGTCCTTCACCCAGCGCAACCAGTATCGCCTTGACCGCGTTTTCGCGCTGGCAGACGACGGCCTTAGCGTCGAGAACAGCGTCAGCAACCTCAGCCGGGAGCGGGAGCTGCCATTGGAACCCGTCACAGGCTTCACCTTGACCCTCGGCGGCAGCAGTCATCTCTGCTGGCGGCTTGACGACGGCCCCTGGCAGAACCTCGTCAGCCCGGGTGACACCCACTTCGCGACGCACGCCATCCGCAGTGACCAGCTCGTCGCCGCCCGATCTTTCACCGTCGCTTCGCCCCACAGCGACCGCGGCATGCGCTTCGCCATGGCCACCGGACACGCTCGCATTGTCATCCAGACCCGCACTGACCGCGACAGCACCACCGTCTCCTTCGTGCAGTCAGCGCAGACCCTCACTGGCACCGCCACCCACACGAGCAACTACACCCTCCTGCCCATGGCCAAGCTGACCGGCCTGCCCACGGCCATCGCCGTCAAGGCCCTCCCCCCCGAACAGCAACGCTTCGTCCTCGAAGACTGCTTCCTGCCCATGCTCCGTCCGGGCGCTTGGGGCAACCACGGCAGTGACGAGCGCGCCGAAGACGGCTCGGCCCTGATCCTCACCAACAGCCACTACGAATGGTGCTCGCAACTCCGACCCGACCTCACCCTCTTCGCCCCCCAACAGCCCTACCGCCTCCGCGCCCGCGTCCGCATCGAAAAAGCCCGCGCTGACGGCCTGGCATTCTGGGCCGGCATCTACGACGCCGGCAAAAAAAAGTCCGTCAGCGACCACGTCTTCGCCAACCAGGCCATTGCTGACGACGACTATCACTGGTACGACATCGGCCCCGCCAGCAACAACTGGATTCCCGCCAAAGACCAATACATTTGGTTCGGACCTGGACAGTTCGACAAGGAAAAGGAAAGCAGCGCCGTCAAAGCAGTCTATATCGACAAAATCGAATTCATCCCCGTCAGCAACTGACCACGCGTACACACCACTATCAATGGGTGGTCAAACACATAGGTCCGCCCCGACAAATTCGCGCCTTGGCGCCTTCGCGTGAGAAAGAATAAGATTCGCGCCTTGGCGCCTGCGCATGAAAAAGAATAAGATTCGCGCCTGCGCGTGAGAAAAAAAACACCCCGTGGTGCTCCGCTCGGCTACAGCCGTCGGGAGCAGCAGAGGCCATTATGCAAAGACGCCTGGAAGGGCATGCTGGCAGCGGGGACAGCGGCCGTTGTCGAGGTGCTTCTGGCGCACCAGGAAGCCCCTGCGGGCAATGAGCAACTGTGCGCACTGCGGGCAGAGGGTGTCTTCTTGCCGGACGCCGCCGCAATCATTGCCGGTGTAGACGAAGTGGAGACCGGCCTGCCTGCCCTGCTCCACAGCAGCGGCGAGGCGCTCTGGCGGTGTCCGCGCCGGTTCAGCAGGCATCTTGTAGGTACTGAAGTACGCAGAGACATGCCAAGGGATGTCCGGCGACACCCCGGCGATGAAGTCGGCAATCTGGCGCAGCTCGGAGTCGCTGTCATTGAAGCCCGGAACGACGAGAGTGGTCACTTCGAGCCACACGCCGGCGGCGTGCATGGCGCGGATGCTGGCGAGCACTGGCGTCAGGCGTCCGCCGAGGGAGCGATAGCCGTCGTCGCTGAAGCATTTGAGGTCGAGATTCGCCGCGCTGACCAGCGGCGTCAGGCGGGCTAGCGCCTCATCGGAAAAAAAGCCGTTGCTGACCAGACAGCCGTGGATGCCCTCGGCTTTGGCCAACGCCAATACATGTGCCGTCCATTCGATGCTCACCAGCGGCTCGTTGTAGGTGGAGGCGATGGCACGGACACCGTGTTGCTTTGCCAGTTCGATGATGCGCTCGGCGCTGCAGGGCTCCATTCGCGCATCAGCCAGCGGGTCCTTGCCCACCTGCGAGCTGTGCCAGTTCTGGCAGAAGGCGCAGCTGAAGTTGCAGCCGAGCGTGCCGAAGCTCAGAACCCGTTCTTCAGGTAGAAAATGAAACAGCGGCTTCTTTTCCATCGGGTCCAAGGCCAGGCCGGAGACCTCGCCCCACGGCACCTGCAGTTCGCCATTGACCACGCGCCGCACGCCGCAAATACCGGCCTGGCCTTCGCCAAGCCGGCAATGATGCGCACAGGCCAGGCATTGCACCTTGCCTGTCACGGCGTCTGACTTCATCATGATGTCCGGTCGCATGGCCAC
>JAQWBY010000048.1 GCA_028706165.1 Lentisphaeria bacterium
AGCGATTGATATTGGCCGGCCTCAGGGAACGCCAGGGACCAGTGGGACTGATTGGCGGCGGGGCGCTGGGGCGAGGACTCACGTCTCACGTCTCACGACTCATGGCCGGGACTGTAGGGACTTTCGGGACCGTGGGGAATGACGCTTTGGACACCAAGGGACTGATTGGGGACTTCCTGGACTTCGGGGACCGGTTGCTTGATACCCGGGACTGCTGGGAGCGCCGCGATCCCGGCACTTTTCGGCCCGGCTAGAATGGATCACGTCGTCAGATTGGCCAAGTTCGGCCCGGGGGGGGGGCGCACCATACATAAACCCACGTGAGGCGCCCGAAGGGCGCCGCAACTCGGGGTATGGCAATAACCTAGAATTGCGCTTGGAGGGCGCCACATTGGCAAGACACGTTGCATCCCACCGCAACAGCACGAGGCATGCCTGACAACAAGTATCCCTCACTAACCGATTACGATTTTTCGTGGAAATGGGCTTGGTTTTCGTTGAAGTTCATGCTTTTGGGGCTACATTTAACAATCTTTGTTGATAAGTCATGCTTTGAACAGGGCATAGTCATCATATACGAACGTCGAATGGAGGTACTATTATGGCACATAAGAAGGGTCAATCCTCAAGCCGCAACGGCCGTGACAGCAATCCGAAATACCGTGGTGTGAAGGCCTACGGCGGCCAGACCGTCAGTGCCGGCAGCATCATCGTGCGTCAGTGCGGCACCGTCTTCCGCCCGGGCAAGAACGTCGGCCTTGGCCGCGATTTCACTCTGTTCGCGCTGTGCGACGGCGTGGTCGAATTTGGCAAGACCAACCGCAGCGTCAACATCCTGCCGATCACGGAAACCGTGACTGCGGGCTGAAGCGAGCAAGAACGCTAGCAACAGACAATTGAGCCCCTCGGATCAGCAATGATCCGGGGGGCTTTTTGTGTTTGTGAGGGTGGGGGCGCGGCCTCAGTGGCCTCAGTGGACTCAGTGGCCTCAGTGGACTCAGTGGACTCAGTGGACTCAGTGGCCTCAGTGGCCTCAGTGGACTCAGTGGACTCAGTGGCCTCAGTGGCCTCAGTGGACTCAGTGGCCTCAGTGGACTCAGTGGCCTCAGTGGACAGCCGGTTTATGGCTACCTGTCCATCAAGTCCATCGTGTCCATGGTGGTTACGCTTCAGGTCAGTGGTTTGATGGCGCGTTGGAGGATGCCGTTGACGTGGGCGATAACGAGCCCGTAGTTGGTCATGGGCACTCCCTGGTCGGCTGCGCATTGGTAGCGGTAGCGTACTTCGCGTTCGTTGAGCATGCATGCGCCGCAATGGATAATGACTTTGTAAGGGCGGAGGTCTTCAGGGAATTGTGTGCCCGAGCAGGTTTCGATGACGATGTCCTTGCCGCTGAACTGCTTGAGCCAGCGAGGGATTTTGACGGTGCCGATGTCGTCGCATTGGCGGTGGTGGGTGCAGCCTTCGGCAATGAGGACGCGGTCGCCGTCGGCGAGGGCGGCGATGGCCTTGGCGGCGGCGAGGGCGGCGGGCAGAATGCCTTTGTTGCGCGCGAAGAGGATGGAAAAGGACGTGAGGGGAATGTCCTCGGGTACGATGGCGCCGACTTCAGCGAAGGCCTGGCTGTCAGTGATGACCAGGCGGATGTCGTGGCCGTGGCGGCGAATGAGGCCAGGCAGTGCGGGCAGCTGGCAGGCCATGGCGACGGCGCCGGCATCGAGGATGTCCCGCATGACCTGCTGTTGCGGCAGGATCAGCCGGCCTTTGGGCGCAGCGGAATCCACGGGAATCACCAGCAGGACTAGGTCATGTGGTTGCAACAGGTCGGCGACAAGCGGCGCGCTGCGCTCCTGTTTGTGCAGGGTGGCGATGAGCTCTTTCAACGCGTGGATATTTTCACCGCTGCGGGCACTGACGGCGATGGCGGGAACGCCGGCAACCGTTGGCGCCGGCGACGGCGCCAGATCGCACTTGTTGAAGACAACGACAGCGGGGATATTCTTGGCTTGGAAGAGCGCGAGCAGTTCGCGGTCGTCACAGTTGGGGCCCTCGGCGGCGTCGACAACCAGCACGGCCACGTCGCTCTTGTTGATGACCTGACGGGTTTTGCTGACGCGCAGCGCGCCGAGCTCGCTATCGTCGTCGGTACCGGCGGTGTCGATAAGCACGACGGGGCCAATGGGCAGGATTTCCATGGTCTTGAAAACGGGGTCGGTGGTGGTGCCTTTGACTGCCGAGACGATAGCGAGGTCCTGGCCGGTGATCGCATTGATCAGACTGGATTTGCCGGCATTACGGCGGCCGAAGATGCCGATATGGACGCGATTGGCGAGTGGCGTGTCATTCATACCCATTGGGTGGATCCTCCGAGGGCGTTGTCTGTCAGAGATGCATGGCAAAGCGGCATGCAGTGCGCTTTGCGGCGGGCTCAGAAGCGGAAGTCGCGCTGGCCGGCATCGATGGCGGCCAGATGGCGTTTGGCGATGTCGCGAACTTTTTCTCGCGGGACCTTCTCGATTTCACGGGCGATGAGTTCTTCGCCGACGCGGCGGGTTTGGGGCGATGCGTAGTCCATGAGGTATTCTTTGAGGGTCATGAGCGCGTTGGGGTGGCAGCAGTTGAGGATCTGGCCGCTTTTGCACAGTGACATGAAGCGGTCGCCGGTGCGTCCTTCGCGGTAGCAGGCGGTGCAGAAGCTAGGAATGTAGCCCAGGTTCATGAGCCAGCAGACGATTTCGTCGAGGGTGCGGCGATCGCTGAGTTCGAACTGTTCGGATTTGGCGTCGTCGGGTTCGGGATCGGCGTAACCGCCGACGCTGGTGCGGGAGGCGCCGCTGATCTGTGACACGCCCAGGTGCAGGACGCGTTCGCGGCAGGACTGGCTTTCGCGAGTCGAGATGATGATGCCCGTGTAGGGCACGGCGATGCGGATGCAAGCGACGATCTTGGCGAAGGTGTCTTCGTTAATGCCGTTGTCGAAACTACTGGGGTCGACATCGTCCGCGGCCTTGATGCGTGGGACGCTGATGGTGTGCGGGCCGACGCCCATGGCGGCTTCGAGGTGTTCGGCGTGCATGAGCAGGCCGGCGTATTCGTAGCGGTAGCGTTCCAAACCGAAGAGTACGCCGAGGCCGACGTCGTCGATGCCGCCCTGCATGGCGCGGTCCATGGCTTCGGTGTGCCACTTGTAATCGTGCTTGGGGCCGGTCGGGTGGAGTTTTTCGTAGCTGTCTTGGTGGTAGGTCTCTTGGAAGAGAATGTAGGTGCCGATGCCGGCGTCCTTGAGCTTGCGATAGTCTTCGACGGTGGTGGCCGCGATATTGACATTGACGCGGCGGATAACGCCATTTTTGTGCTTGACGCTGTAGATGGTCTTGATGCTTTCGAGGATGTATTCGAGCGGGTTGTTGACGGGGTCTTCGCCGGCTTCGAGGGCGAGGCGTTTATGGCCCATGTCCTGGAGGGCAATGACCTCGCGGCGGATTTCGTCCTGGCTGAGTTTGATGCGCGGTATGCGCTTGTTCTTCAGGTGATATGGGCAGTAGACGCAGCCGTTGATGCAGTAGTTGGATAGGTACAGTGGCGCGAACATGACAATGCGGTTGCCGTAGAAGTCCTTCTTGATCTGTTCGGCCAGCGCGTTGATTTTCTGGTTGCGGTCCTCGAGAGTGCATGCCAGCAGGACAGACGCTTCGCGGTGGCTGAGGCCTTTGCGCAGCTCGGCCTTGGTAATGATGGCGTCGATTAGTTCGGCATTGGCGGCGTTGGCGTCGGCATACGCGAGGGTGTCCATGATTTCATCGTGGTTGATGAAGTCTTCGGCATGGGGTGATTTCGGATCGTACATGGTGTTTTTCTTTCCGTGGGTGGTGGTCAACTATGGCAATACAAAAGCTGTTTAGTGCTGTGGTGAGTTGGCGCGATGCTGCCCGCTGTCAGCTTGATAGTGGCGGCTGGTCGCCGCGGGCGACGACGACCTCGTAACCGGCTTCGGCCATGCGTTGCCGCAGGGTATCCAGTCCTTCGGCGGCCTCGCTGCCGAAGGACATTTTGTTGTCGTAGAGGAGGTATTTGCCGCGGACGTCGGCGGGCGAGAGATTGGGCATGACGACGTTGGCGCCGGCGCGCATACCCTTAGCGTGGCCTTGCGGGTCCAGGGTGCCCAGCGCGGTGGTTGCCGGGAGGAGCACATTGGGCAGCATGATGCGGATGAGGCTGAGCAGAATCAGCGTGAGATCAACGCTCCCTGCCGGCTCGTGGGCGTAACGCGTGGCATGCTGGGGAATGAATGGGCCGATGCCGACCATCGCCGGCCGGAAGTCGCCCAGAAACACCAGGTCTTCGGCGATATGCGACAGCGTTTGGCCGGGCGCGCCGACCATGAAGCCCGCGCCGGTCTGAAAGCCGATGGCCTGCAGATTGCGCAGGCAGTCCAGGCGGGTGGCCAGGCGTTGCCGGGCCGGATGCAGCGATGCGTAGAGCTCAGAATTCACCGCTTCGTGTCGCAACAGATAACGGTTGGCGCCGGCGGCAAATAGCCGTTCGTAGCTTGCTCGGCTGCGCTCGCCCAGGGACAGCGTAATCGCCGAGTCCGGATAGCGCTCGCGGATAGCCGTGACGAGATCGGCGAGGCGATCGTCGTTGAACCAGGCATCTTCGCCACCCTGGAGTACGAAGGTGCGGAAGCCGAGGTCGTAGCCTATCTGGCAGCAGCCGAGAATTTCGTCTAGGCTGAGGCGATAGCGGCTGACCTCGCCGTTGCTTTTGCGGATGCCGCAGTAGAAGCAGTCGTTCCGACAGTAGTTGCTGAGCTCAATCAGGCCGCGAATGTACACCGTGCGGCCGAAATAGCGTTCGCGGATGGCGTGGGCGCAGGCGCGGATTTCCTCCGCAAAGGCCGGGTTGTTTTGAGCGGCAATGAGCAGGGCCAGCCACTGCTGGTGGTTGAGGCGGCCGTGCGTGCGCAATTCGTCGAGGCAGGTGCTGTTCGTGCTGGCCATGGGCTATTCCTGGGGGAGTTTGGCGTAGATGGTTTTGGAGTTGACCCCGGGGATCATACCGAGCTTGCCGGCCAGAGCGCTGATGACATCGGCCGGGGCGTCGACGGCGACACTGATAATGGACACGCCGCGCTGGGGATAGGGCAGACCCATGCGGCCAATGATGTACTCGCCATAGCAGTGCAGGAGGGCGTTGAGGGGCTCTGCAGACTCTTTATTGTCAACGACAATGCCGATGAGTGCGACGCGTTTGTTCATGGCGCAGGTCCTGTTTTTAGCGGCTGCAATCTGTGGAACAACAAAAAAGGCACTTTCCGGGTAAGGGAAAGTGCCTTGACATGACCAGCAGAAGACGGCGGCGGGTAAGCCGGCCGAGTTTGCCGAAACGGCCCGTCTTTACTTCGCTCAACCTGGGTGAAGCTAGGGCGTGCCGTAGTGATGTTGTCAGACTGCTTGCCTTACCCTCAGAACGGATCTTCGGGGTCAGTACAGGATATGGTTGCGGGAGCAGGTGAGCCGAAAGGGCCTTGCATCGCCGCAGAAAAACAGTTGTGTGACGCGCCGTCAGCGCCCGTAGAGCGGGGCTTTTGGTTTATCACGAGTCATTACTATATAGCTGCGGGGCTGAAATGCAATGAGAAACAGTGCCGGTGGACGTGGACAAAGTGGACAGTGTGGACAGTGTGGACAGTGTGGACAGTGTGGACAAAGTGGACAGTGTGGACAGCCTAGTCACGAGTGACTAATCTAGTATGCTTGTTTCTGTGGTTAACAACTTGCATAACGTTTTGTTAGGTGGTAGCTTGGTAGCATTGTCAGGTCGACGCCGCCGGGGTGACGGCGTTGGTTTTGCCAGCAGGAAGTCAAGGAGGGTTGGCCATGTGGAAGAAAGTGATATGCTTTACGCTGATTGAGTTGCTGGTGGTGATTGCTATCATCGCGATTCTGGCGGCGATGCTGTTACCTGCTTTGAGCAAGGCGCGGGAGAAGGCGCGGCAAATATCCTGCACGTCCAATCATAAACAGCTGGCCTTGGCGGATCTGATGTACCACGATGACTACGAGCGTTTGCTGACAACGCGTTATACGGTTGACCCGGCGCAGACATCGTGGGACAAGCAGGCGTCATGGCGGGTGTTTGCCTACCAGTACTGTGCGGACCTGAAGATGTTCGAGTGTCCGTCCTATTCGGGGGGCAAGTACTCCACCTACAGCAACGCGGGTAAATTCGTCGTTGGCGAAGCGACGCTTGGCAGCGGAACCGGCGTCAACCACATTCACTGGGGCAGTGGCGCACCAGACGCGACCCTTGGCTGTCCGTTGGGGAGTGTCACCATGCCGTCGACGGCTATCATTTTGGGTGACAGCACGATGCACGAGATAAACATTCAGAGCAATGACGCTGGCTTCAGTCGACGGATGGCAAGCAACCTGGGCAGTTTTTCGCCGGACGCGGCGATACGGCATAACAACGGCTGTAATTACGCGTTTGCCGACGGCCATGCCGCCTGGTACAAGCCCGAGACCATCCCCTGCAAACAGAGCGAATGCTGGTGGTCTCGCACCAACAAACATTGATGGCGTAGCGAGACTGAGGCATTGGTTGGTGTGCGACGTGAAGCATCTTTCGGCACCCTGGGGGATGGTAGCCCCCGGGTGCCGGTTTTTTGCTGGGCAAATTTGCCTGCGGTGTCTCGCCAGGTGGGATTCAGGCTAGTATGGTAGGGACGGACGTAGTTTTTTGGCGTCATCGTTAGGCCGATGGAGGCGCGACGCGACTATTGCCGCAGTTGAGAACCGACGGCAGCGGCTGTGTGTTTTTGGTGCACAAAGAGAGGTAAGTATGGAACTGCGTGGTATGAACCGGCGGGATTTTCTGAAGGCATCGGCGTTAAGCGCACTGGCTGCGGGCCTGTTGCCGCGGGCCGTGATGGGGCAGGATGGCGGCAAGAAGCCGGCGCGAATCGCCTTGCAGCTGTATTCCTTACGGGAGGACAGCAAGAAGGATTTTGACGCCGTGTTGGCCGAGGTGGGCAAGCTGGGCATCGCCGGCGTGGAGTTTGCCGGCTACCATGGTTACCGCGGCAAGGCCAAGGAACTGCGGCAGCGCCTGGATGACCTTGGGTTGGTTGCCGCGGGCACGCACATTGGCACGGGCAGTTTTCGCGGCGACGCTCTCCAGCGCACGATTGACTTCCATCAGGCAATCGGCTGCAAGTACCTGATTGTACCCGGCGACAAGGACTTCACCAATCCGGAGAAATGGCGGGCGCTGGCGGACCTGTTCAATGCTACGGCCGAAAAACTCAAACCCCTGGGGATGGCCTGCGGATACCACAACCACACGGCGGAATTTAAACAGCACGAGGGCAAGAGCTTCTTTGAGCTTTTTGCGGACAACACGTCAGCGGATGTCGTCTTGCAGCAAGACTGTGGCTGGTCCTTCCACGCCGGCCAGGACCCGGTAGCGCTGATCAAGAAGTACCCAGGGCGTTTTGGCACGGTGCACATCAAGCCTATGGCGCGTCGTGGCGACGCAGGCAAAAAGGCGATCATCGGTATGGACTCCGTGCCGTGGGTGGACGTGGTCGCCGCCTGCAATCAGGACGGTGGCACGGACTGGCTGACCATTGAGCAGGAGAGCTACCCCGGCGGCAAGAGTCCACTGGACTGCGTAAAGGAGTCCGTCGCCGGCTTGAAAGCCATCGTAGCCGGCTGACCCGGGACGCGCGCGCTTTCTTATCCAAAAATATCGGCGCTCCGAGACGACTAAGCCGCAGCGGAGCGCTGGTGTTTTTTGTAGGATACGTGGATTTATTCTGCCGTGTCGGCGGCGACGATGCGATTGCCTTCGGCGACGACATTGTGGCAGGTATCGGCATCGTAGGTGACGCCGGGTCTGGTGACGTGTGGCGAGGCGACATAGCGGTTGTTGATGATGGCGATGTCGCTGCCGTAGATGACGTGAAACGCCGCGCGGTATGGCAGGGGATTGTTGCGTGGGGTGGTGTTGACCATGGTGTTGTTGCGGAAGATCACGTTGCCGGCTGAGCTGATGAAGGCGACCAGGCCGAAGCTGTTTACGAAGCGGTTGTTCTCGAAGAGCACATTATTGATGATCGGGTAGGCGGTACGCAGCTTGGTCGGGGAATTTTCCATGTAAACGCCCAGGTAGATATCGCGGGCTTTGCCATCGTCTTTGACCTCGGTGGGATTGACGCTGTCGAAGACATTGTTGCGTACGACGATGTTTGACGCGCCGTATCCCTCGCACCACTTGTCGAGGGTGTAGCCGGTGGTGATTTTCATGGCGCCGGATTCATTGTGGCGGAAGCGGTTGTTTTCAAGGGTGACGTCGTTGCTTTGGATGATGACGCCGCGCGCGCGGTTGTCATGGAAGAAGCTGTTGCGGATGATGACGTTACTTGATGCGTACTCCCAGTTGAAGAGCACGAAGCCCTTGGCCTTTCTGGCGGGGACGGGCTGGGTGAAGAACACTTCGTGGATGCCCTTGGCGCGGTCGATGGTTTTGATATCGCTGACTTTGGCGCGGAAACCCGTCGGTGAATAGTCGCTGTGGCGGATTTCGACGTCATTACCGATTTGGAACAGTCCTGAATTGCCCAGATTGAAGGTGCGGACGCTGTGGGTGCCGCCGTCGGTGGCGTAGGCGGTATTGTCGTGGACATTGATGCAGTCGTCGGCGCCGAAGCCGAAGTCGCAGGAATCGACGAGGAAGAAGCCGCGGGAGCGGGTGACGTGGCAGTGGTCGGCGGTGCTGCTGATGACGCGGCGCGGGTCGCCAGCTGGCGGTACGACCTTGACGCGGATGAACTGCCAGTACTGCTGGCCACCGCCGATCACCAGGGCGTGGCCTGCGCAGGAGCGGATGTGGACATCTTCGAGGGTGAGGTGGCGATTGTTGCTCATGACAATGCCATTGATGTCGTAGTAATAATGCTGCATGCGGTAGAGCTGGCCGGGCTTGAGACCGCCGGTGCCTTTGCGGTAGGCCCGGAGGACATTGTCGCTAAGCCATTCTGTGCGTGGACGTTGGTCGGCGGTTTTTTTGTGAAATTCGAAGGGCATGGTGAGGCCGCCCTCGATGCCGACTGAGCCGGTCTGTGGGTCGAAGCTGCTGATAATGGCGACGCGGGGGTCACGGCGCGGGAAACGGTCGTAATGCACGAAGCGGAAATCCACCGCGTCCTGATGGACGGCGGCGATTTCGACCAGGCTGGCCAGCGGATCAATGGACCAGTCCCAGTCGATATTGACGTTGCGCAGAACGAAGCGTTCGCAGTTGCTTATGGTGACGTCTGGTCGTTTGGTTTTGTGGTAGACGAAGGTGGCGCCTTGACCGTCGAAGGTGAAATCACTGAGGTCGGCAAACTGCACCGAGTCGTCGCTGACAAAGCGGAATATGCCTGGCGCCAGCTGCAGCTGCGCGGCTTTGTTGTCCCGGCAATGAGCGATGGCCTGGTTGAGGGCCGCCGTGTTGTCGGCGCTGTCCGTGCTGACGCCGAAGTCTGCGGCGTTGACGATGGCGCCGCCGGTCTGGCGCGGGCGTTCGACGACGAATTCCTTGGCGCCGGTCGGGTCGCCGGCAGCGGTAGCCGCGCTGTCGCCAGCGGGCAGCGCATCGGCGGTGGCCGGGACGTAATTTTCGAAGAGGCCTTCTTTGATGACCAGGTCGCGGATTTCGGCGCGGAGGAGCCCGCAGGAGCTGAATTTGAAGAGCAGATTATCCCGGTTGCTGGTGATGAATTTGAGATCATACCTGACGAAATCGTTGCTTGCGCTGCGGATCACGAGTGATGCCACGTCGACATGGGCGTGTGTGAGGCCCGCAGGCCGACAGAGGGCCTGGAGCATGTTCTTGGCTTCATCGGGATTTTGCAGCCGGCAGGAGAAGGTCACGCGGTAGGCGGTATTTGCTTTGAGGAGCCCGCTGGTGCTGGCGAAGCTCCAGAGCCACTGCGTGCCCGGCGCTTGCTTGCTGGTGTCAATGACCAGCGTCGAGCCGTCGGCGCTGACGCTGGTCGTGGCCGGGTTGACGGCGTACTGCGTTGAATTGGCAAAGCCGTCCATGACGACGACGGGGGCGGTATTTGCGGCTGCAAGCAAGCCGCAGCCGCAGAGAATCAGTGAGGGGATTTTCATTGACCTATCTCCTGCTCGGGGGGGTGCTTCAGCGGATGTCTTTGGCGGCTATGACGCGGATATCGTTGGCTTCAAGCTTGATGGTGGTTGCTTTGCCCTGCCAGTGGAGGGTGCCGTCCTGAGCTGTCTTTGTGGCATTGACCAGCACGACAGCTTCTTCGCCATTGGCAGCGCGGAAGCGATTGTGGAAGATGACCGGCGGCTGCCAGCGCTTGTAGTTGATGGTTGCGCAGTCCAGTTTGGGTGGCGGGAGCATTTCGCCGTGCTGCAGCCAGGCGCTGTAGTCGTGGTAGGCGCGGACCCAGTTCTGCTGGATTTTCTGGCTTTGCGCCATGCTGCTGGAGCGGACATCCTGCCAGCTGCCGTCGGGCTGTCGGGCTTCGAGGCGGACGTCGTCGACATAGGTCCGCGAGTTATTGCGGGTGTTGATCATAATGCGGACCATTTCGGCGCTTTCCGGCACGGTGAATTCCTGTTGACGGAGGACCCAGCCTTCTTCGGGTGCCGGGAAGATCAGGTTGCCGCCGACGCCGGTGCTGCTTAGTCCCGGCGCAAAGAGTGCGAAGCCGATCTGATTGGGTTCTTGGTGCCGTTCGGTTTTGAGCCAGGCGCTCAGGCGGTACTGCCTGTTGGCGACGAAGGTATCCAAGTTGACTCCGATATTGCGTGATACTTGGACGATTTGGTCGGGTTTGGTGTCCAGTCGCAGCGCCTGTTGGCCGCTGTGGACGACATCGCTGACGATGTCGGCTGCGCCGTCCCAGGTGACGCCTTTATAGCCGTTGACCTTTTCCCAGCCGGGTAGGATGAGCGTTTGGGTGCTCAGTTCGAAGCCGCCATTGTCCAAGAGCATGCCGTCGGCGGAGGGTTTTCTGGCGTTGATATGGGGAATTTGGCCATCGGCGGCGCAGAAGGCCTGCCAGATGATGTCGCTGTGTCTGGGGTTGCTTTGGAAGCAGGGCAGGTACTCGTGGTAGATGTAGTTGAAGACGGATGCCCAGGGATAATCAACCTGGCAGTTGCGGTAGTCCTGGAGACCGACGAGGTGATTGAAGACCTCGTTGGGTTCCTCAATGCAGACCACGGGATCGGCAATGTCCTTGCCCATGGTCTTGTACATTGACTTGAGCTGATCGGTGAAAACGTCGGTCATCCAGCGGCCATAGCCTTTGGGATGGGCGTGATCGGGGTGGTAGCAGGCCGGGAAGTTACCGCCGACGACCTGGTCGACCTGGATGATATCGCAGCCGAGCTTGACCAGCGGTCGGCAGATTTCTTCATTCCACCAGCGGCGGGTCCATTCTTCGCCGGGGCACATGCAGGCATTGACGCCGCCGCGGAGCCAGCCGGCGCGGCGTTCGTAGAGAGTGCCGTCGATGTTATGAATGGCGTGTTTGCGGGCGCGCTGATCGAAGCGTTCCTGGTCGACCCACTCGAAGCTGCCGTCCGCGCGCTTGTTGAAGGACAGCGTCCAGTGATAGCCGGACGGCCAGGGGAAAGGATGGGCATTGAGGGGGCGGATGGCACTGGTCATGGCGGCAAAGCGCTCGTTGTCTGGAAAGACCGGGAAGTAATCGGGGGTGATCCAAGTGTGGACTTTTTCCCAGCCCCAGAGAGCGACGATGAGGTGCGTGTCAGCGAAGTCCTTTTTCCAGGTGGTGCGGACCCACTCGCTGATCATTTCGGGCTTGGCGAGCCAGTCGCGGTGGAAGCGGATGAGGGTCGGGCCTTGTTTGAGCCAGGCGGGGATATTGTCGCGCTCGAGGAAGGTCTGGCGGCACCAGACTTGTTTTTTTGCCCAGGTTTTGTAGAGTTCGGCGGCGTCATGCCAAGTGATGTCGCGGCCATTGGGCGTTTGCCAGCAGCGGGTCAGGATGGGGTAGGGATTACTCCAGTCGCCGCCTTCGAGGGTGCAGTGGATGTTCCAGAGCCAACGCCAGGCATTCGACTGGCGTATCAAGTGGTTGCTCTTAGGCCAGGCGGCGGGATCAGGCGTCATGGTGTAGAACATGTCGTTGGTATAGAGCTGCGCGGAGAATTGCGCGGCCAGACTGCCGGGCTGTCTGACGCGCGAGGATGCGCCTACCTTCATCAGCGCAGGCGTGAACAGCCCGCCCTTGGTGGAGCCCTGCAGGGCGACTGATGTCGCCTCGTCGCCAAAGGCGAGGTTGAGCACGGGGTAATTGAAGTTGAGGACGATGAGGTTATCCGGCGTGGTGGCGCGGAGATCCCAGCGGAGGTCGTCGTCGTCGGCGCTCACAACGCAGGTGACGGCCAGCCCGGGGTAGTCGGTGAAGTCCTTGTAGGTGATTTCGAGGCGATTGTCCACCATGGCGCTGGTGACGGTTTGTGCGGCGCTGGCGGGGAGCCAGATGACTTTGTCAGCGGGACTGCTTTTGGGCACAAAGCCGACGGTGAAGAGTGTAGCATCGGAAGGCTGGAGGAGCTCACGGCCACTTTGATTGCGCAGGCTGACGATGCGGCCCTGCTCGAAAGTGGCTGTGAGACTACCGGCGGCGATGCTTTGGGCACGGGCAACCGAGGCGCCCAGGACGACGGCGGCTGCGGTGATGATGCTGGTGAGGAGCTGTTTCATAGCATGTTCTCCCGGAGCAGTGGTGGGTGAAGAAACGGTGGCGGATGTTGCTGGTTTGGGCTGCGGTGCTTACTCTTTCTTGGCGCTGTTGTTGGCTTTGAACATAGGGAAGCAGCTGAAAGTCTCGGTTTGCAATTCGTAATAGGGCTGGACCTTGTAGCCCGGGCAGCCGTTGATGGCGAAGGACAGGGGCTTTTTGCCGGCCTTGAGGCGGCCGATGAGATCGGCGGCTTTGCCAGGCAGGACGATGCCCTTGTCGTGATTGCGTTTGCCGACGACAGCCATGAGCAGCGGCCCGTAGGTGTAGGAACAGCGATCGAAGCCCTCGACGGCGTTGTCGCCCTTGTAGGGGATGGCGGCGAAGCCCATGGGGATATCGAAGCTGATCGCGTCGTCTTGACGCCATTGGCGGTAGATGACCACGTAGCTGCCGGGCTTGCCGACGCAGTGTTTTTTGCCGTTGAGCTTGATGGCCACGTCGGCGGTGGCGTAGCGCGGAATGCGCAGGCGGAGGGTGAATTCCTGCGGCTGCGCCATGCTGAGGCGCAGGGCGACCTTGCCGTCGTCGGGGAAGCCGCTTTCCTGGTCGACGGTGATGAGCTGCTGGGCGCTTTCCCACTGCAGCTGCGAGGGCGCGTAGATATCGCAGCTGAGCGTGTTTTTGGTCATGGTGTAGAGGTATTCAGGCAGGGAGCCGAAGATGCGGGTGCCGACGCCGGAGCAGCAGTGGTTGGGGCGCACGGGGGCCGCTTTGGTGTCGTCGAGGAAAGCGAAGTAGCGGATGTCCTCGTCGCCGTTCTGGTTGGCGATGGCGATATTGTAGAGGCTTTGCTCGACCTCGAAGACGTAGCGTTCTTCGTCAGGGAAGAGCCGGTGCAGGCGCTGATTGAGGTGGAGCCAGAAGGACGAGCAGCACAGCTCGTTGTATTTGAAGTTCTTGTAGAAGTAGTTGCAGCCGGGGTGGGCGTCGGGTGACGCTTCGCACATGATGATGCCGCCGCCGGGATGCTGCCAGTCCTGCACGTAGAGGTCCCAGCAGCCCTTGACGGCGTTGAGCAGGTAGGGCGCGCCGTAGAAGCGATAGAGATCGAGGTAGCCCTCGAAGGCCTCCAGTTCACTGCCATGAGGATGGGGCTCGCGGCCGGGCTGCCGACGGATGTGGACGGCATCGCGCTCGTGGCCGATGAACTGCGCCAGGCGCCAGGTCTCTTCGTAGACTTCCCGGCAGATGTGCATGTCCTGTGGAGCGCCGATTTCGGTGACGAAGACGCTGGGCGAGGCGACGACGCCTTGGAAAGCCAGCATCAGATACTTGATCACCGGCAGGTCGGGGCAGCGGTTGAACCAGTCCTGCCAGCGGCGCAGCAGCGGGAAGGCGCGTTTGTCACCACCGCGGGCGGCGGCGATCAGGCCATAAGTCAGCCAGATGCGGGTGTAATGGGGGTATTCCTTACGGGCAAAATCGGTCTTATCGAAGGGCATGAGCCAGCCGTCGTCTTCGGCGGCTTCGCTGATGAAGTCGATGACTTCGCTGACGCCTTTGCGCAGTCCCTCATGTTCTTCCCAGCGCAGTGCATTGCCGGCGCCCATGAGGTACTGTGAAGCGGTTTGGCCCTTGAGATTGTCTTCGAAGTGCCCGCTGTAGCGTTCCGCCTTTGGCGTGCGGCCCTGCTTGATATCGAACCAGTAGCGCATGCGGTCCATGTCCAGGCGTTTGAGATTGAACTGGACATTGTCATCAAAGACCTTGCGGAAGAGCCCGCCGGTGAGTTTGACACCGTGGAGGGGCGTGAAGAGCTGGTCCGGGACAGCCATGCGGGCGTTGTAGTCGAAGTACTGGGCCATGTGTGTTCTCCTTGTTCACGACGGTGTGTGGGCGCGATATCCGACAATGAAACGGGCTAAGGCATCAGCGTGTACTTACTGTTTGAGCTGCCATTCGGCGGGAGCATGGATTATCGGTCGTTCGCCGTCGAAGTGTATGGGCAGCCAGATATAGCGGCCGTCGATGGCGTTTTCGGGCGTCCAGCGGTCTGCCATGAAGATATACTGGTCGTTGGGCATGGGCAGAACGAAGGTGCTTTGGCTGTGGTAGGTGGTGTCGCCGTCCTCATCGCAGGCGGGATTACCGAGCTCTTCCCAGGGGCCGAAGAGGGAGTTGGCGACAGCCGAGCGGGCGGCGTTGGGACGCCAGCCGGTGCAGCCCGAGCCGATAAAGTAGTACTTGCCATGGCGCTTGAAGATGCACGGCGCTTCCATGAAGCGCTTGACGAAGATGCGGCAGAAACGGCCGGTGTAGCCGAGGAGATCGGGAGTGAGCTCGGCAATGTGGGTGGTGCTGTTCATTTCTGATGAATAGACCTGGTAGGCCGTGCCGTCGTCATCAACGAAGACGCCCATATCCCGGGATTCCTGGCCGCGTTCAATGCAGGCGCCGAGGAGGTTGGCGTCGCTGGCGTGTTCCCGGATGGCCTTGCCGCCCTGAGCGTAGATTTCTTTGGCTTGCTTGATGGATTCGGGGTTCTTGAGCTCCGGTGGGGTGTTCACTGGCCAGTGGCCGGGGACGGGGCGCTGCACATGGTGAAACGCGAAGGGGCCGAGGGGATGGTCTGCGACCGCAAAGCCGATAGCCGCGTCGTCGTAGCGCTTGTCGGACTCAAAATGAAAGTGCATGACGAACTGGCCCGTTGTGCGTGAGCGGAGGACTTTCGGGCGTTCGAGGACGCAGCCGGTGGGCAGTTCGGGCACGCGGTTGTCACGGATATCCAGCGCGATGCCGCCATCGCGCCAGTTGTAGAGGTCGTTGGACACATAGACGTGTACGCCGACTTGCGCGGAGTTTCCGGCCGTGCCTTCAATCTTGTGCTCGCCATACCAGTAGTAAGTGCCGTTGTGCTGAAGAATGCCGCCGCCGTGGGCGTTGATGTGCAAGCCGTGGTCATCGGGCCAAAGCTCGCCGGGAATAAAGGAAGTGCGCATGGTTGGTGGAAATCCTGGGTGGTGAAGGGGGGGATGAAAGGCAAAATTGGTACTGTGAGCTGAGCGAGAGCAAGGAAATCACGCCGGCTAGATAGCAAAGCCGGCGACAGCCAAAAAGCTACCGTGCCGTGCCGGGCTTTTCAACTACTAATGCGCAAAATGCCGGCCGTGGAGTAATCAGTCAGTGACCACCCCGGTGGGGAAAACACCGGGGACAATTTACCGGAAACCCACGGCCAGTCGCCGCCCAGCCATTGGACCTTGATTTCCGCCGCCCTTTGCGGCAACGGGTTTCATAGGAGTGACCCCCCCGGTGGGGAAAACACCGGGGACAATTTACCGGAAACCCACGGCCAGGCGCCGCCCAGCCCTTCGGCCTTGATTTCTGCCGGCCTTTGCGGCAACGGGTTTCATAGGAGTCATTGATATTGGATGCACGACATGCCTCTCTCCGGTGCGGTGAGTCTGGACGTGCTTGGCCAATGTGGCGCCCTCCGGGCGCAATTCCAAGTTGCTGTCACACCCCGGGTTGCGGCGCCCTCCGGGCGCCTCACCCGGGGATATGCATGGTACGGCCCTCCGGGCCGAACTTGGCCGATCTGGCATTTTATTGCCGCGAAGCGGCAGAAGCGCTGAAAGCGCGAAACATACCAGCCCAGGGCAAGCACGCTGAAAGCGTGCGCCGCCCTGGGTTACGCGCCCTCTACGCTCGTGTTCCTCGGCCTCTTTGGCCCCAGTCGGCGAAGCTGACTGGGGCCAAAGAGGCAATGGAATCTGAGATTTCCGCCGACCTTTCGGCAGCGGGTTTCATAGGAGTGATGGATATTGGCCGCCCTCAGGGGACGCCAGGGACCAGTGGGACTGATTGGCGGCGGGGCGCTGGGGCGAGGACTCACGTCTCACGTCTCACGACTCATGGCCGGGACTGTGGGGGCTTGCGGGACCGTGGGGAATGACGCTTTGGACACAAGGGACTGATTGGGGACTTACTGGACTTCGGGGACCGGTTGCTTGATACCCGGGGCGTCCGGCGGCGGCATCCCGGCGGAGGCGGGTGCTAATTAGGTTGCGGGAACGGCTGGTATCAACGAGTGAGCGTTGAGATGTCAGAGAGGGCGGTGAGAAACGGGTTTCCCAAGCAGGGTAATTCCCTAGTAGGCGCGAACGATGCCAGAAATGACGCAGGCCGCCGATACGTGTGACGATGCGTCGGCGGCCTGGAGCAGTTTGCTTGTTAGGTCGTGTGTAGCGTGGTCAGTTGGTGACAATGGCCGTGGCGCCGTTATGCAGCCACTTGGTATTTTTCGACCCGAGGCGTTTTGGGGTGCCAAAGATGGTTTCTTTCTTCATCGACTCGACATGGCCATCGTAGAAATAGAAGTTCACCACGGTTTGTGAGTTATGGGCGCGGCGCATACGGCCGTAATTGCTGAAGGCGTCCCATATCCAGCTGCCATCGCCGCCTTCAATGGTATAGGACGGGTCCACCACGGAAGTCAGCTTCTTTTCGCCGCCGGAGGCATAAAGCCAGGTGTTGTAGCCGTATTCATCAAAGGCGCTGGTGTAAACGGCTGAGGGGCAGTTGAAGGTCTTGATGTCGCCTACATAGTCCATGATGTAATAAAAGTAGGGTCGCTGATTGCTGGTGATGGTGCTACCGTTGATATTTTTGAATGGATAGGTGATGCTCACACCGTCACCAGAGGCATACCATCTGTTCTCCGCTAGCGTGTCGTCGTTATCGCCGGAATACATGGTGCAGCCCAGGGCGATCTGTTTGAGATTGCTGGAGCATGAAATCTGCCGGGCTTTCTCGCG
>JAQWBY010000049.1 GCA_028706165.1 Lentisphaeria bacterium
GTGATCATCGACCGCTCGCCGGCGCATCCGGAGTTGTTTTTTTCGTCGGTGGGCTATCCACCCTACGCGGGTCAGCCGGGCGGGGCGGATATTCTCAATGGGCACGTGCCCTTTTTGGGCGAAGCGGCGGAGGTGCGCAAGGACGCGGCCATCGCGCGCGGGGTGTCCAATGTGCTACGTTCGCTCGATATGATGTGCTGGGCGGTGATCATGACGCACGAAGAGCGCATTGATGTGATCAGCTTGGACGACTGGGACGAGATCATTGCCGGCGTGGTGGCTGGCGCGCGCCGTGGCTGGGACCTGATTCCGGCCAGCCGCGAGCAGGTCAGCGTCATTGTTCGGCGTTTGACGACGACGGCGCTGAACCGCGTGGATGTGCTGCCCGATGGCCGACTGCAATGCGAACTGACGGGGCAGAGTGACGGGCCATCGCCCCTGATGGTGTGGCTGAACGAGGGCGAGGACTGTCGCCGTGTCTACTTGGACCTGCCGGCGCTTGACGGCTTCTTCCGCAGCGAGCCCATGCCAGTACCCCGCTGCTGAAGGTTATTCCTTGACGGCGCCGGCGGTGAGGCCACGGATGATGTGCTTTTGGGCGAAGACATAGACAATCAGCAAGGGTATGACCACCAGGCTGAGGGCGGCGCTGACCAGGGTGATCTGCACGTCGTGTTCGCCTTTGAACTGAGACAACGCCAGGGGAATGGTCGTCTGCCCTGGCCCGAGCAGGGTCAGGGCGAAGGCGAATTCATTCCACATGGTGAGGAAGTTGAAGATGACGACGGTGGCCAGCGCCGGGCGGGCGATGGGCATGGCGATATGGCGGAAAATGCCCCAGGTGGAACAGCCGTCAATGCGACCGGCGTCAAGGAGATCGCGGGGCAGGGCGGCGAAGGCGCCGCGCAGAATCAGCATGGTGATGGGCAGCGCAAAGCCGACGTAGGGGCCGACCAGCGCCCAGAGGCTGCCTTTGAGGTTCAGGGCGCCGTTGCCGAGGAGGCGATTGAGGGGAATAAGGGTCACGTGCACCGGAATCATCATGCCCAGCAGAAAGAGCATGAAGAGCGCATGGCGGCCCCGAAAGCGACATTGGGCAAAGGCGAAGGCCGCCGGTGCGGCCAAGGCGATGCTCAGCAGCACGCTGCCACTGCAGAGCATGAGGCTGTTGAGGTAGGCGTCGCCAAAGCTGCCGCTTGTGAAGACCTGGGCAAAATTCTGCCAGGTCCAGGGCGCGGGTAGCGCCAGGGGGCGCAGCTGGGCATCGCCTTCCAGGCGGAAGGCGGCGAGGACCATCCACAGCAGCGGATAGGCCGTGATGACCAAGAAGGTCAGCAGCAGCAGATGCCGCAGGAGGAAGGCGCCGGAGGTGCGGGTGCGGTGTTTCTTCATGATGCTGTGCGCAGCTGGCGGGCCTGCAGGGGGATGACTACGGCGAGGGCGAGGACGAAGAGGCAGACGGCCGCTGCCGAGCCATAGCCGTAACGGCCTTGGTTTTGTTCAAAGGCCAGGCGGTAGATGTAGGTCGCCATGACCTCGCGGGATTTCTCCGGCAGGCCGCCGCCCATGAGGTAGATGAGATCGAAGTATTTGAGTGAGCCGATGATGGACAGGGTGGCGGAGATAGCGATGGTGGGCCTGAGGGCGGGCAGGGCGATGTGCCAGCAGATTTGCCATTCGTTGGCGCCGTCAATGCGGGCGGCCTCGTAGTAGTCGTTGGGGATGGTGCTGAGGCCGGCCAGGTACAGCACCATGTGGAAGCCCGTGTACTGCCAGCAGATGGTCACGAAGATCCACAACAGCGCGCTGCCGGGATCGGAGAGCCAAGGGAAGACGAAGTCGCTCTGCCAGCAGCGGATGACGCTGCTGAGCAGGCCGCTTTCGGGCTCATAGAGGTATTGCCACAGGACGGCAATGGCGGCGGTGGGCATCATCATCGGGGCGAAGAAGGCCGTGCGGAAAAGTCCGCGGGCGATGGTGCGTTGATGCAACAGCAAGGCGATGGCCATGGCCAGGGGCAGCTGCAGCAGCAGCGACCCGGTGAGCAGCAGCAGGTTGTGCCAGGCCGCATGCCAGAAGACGCTGTCGCTCATGAGCCGCCGAAAATTGTCCAGCCCGCAGAATTCCGGTGGCAGCAGTGGGCTGGACCAGTGCAGGAGGGACATGCGCAGGGAGTCGGCGATGGGCAGCACAACGAAGAGGGCGTACATGGCCAGCGCCGGTAGAATGAAGAGATATGGGGTGTAGCGGCGATGGGACATGATGAAGGGGCGCTATCTCCGGTTGGGCGTCGCGGCTGCTATGGGGCCTCGATGGGCGCGATGGTGATGGGTTGGCCGCCGAGCTTGGCGGATTCGACGGCGGCCATGGCGGCCGCGACCGTGCGGGCGCCTTCGTAGATGTTGGTGGCGATGGGCAGGTTGTTTTCGATGCCATGGATGAAGTCGCTGATTTCGGCGGCGACGTTGTGGTTGGCGATGTTCACGGGCATGGTGGCGAAGTCGAGCTTGCCTTGCATGAGGCGCTTGCTGCAGATTTTGATGTCGGCACTGGTGTTGTCACAGATGATGGTACCGGCAGTACCGTAGAAGACGCTGCGCATGGTGTAGGGCCTGGTGCAGCCGATGGAAACCATGACCTTGCCAATGACGTCGTTGGCGAAGCGGAAGATGGCCACGCTGCAATCATTGACGGGCCAGTCCTTCAGGCACTTGTGGTTGGCGAAAGCGGATACCGTCAGCGCCTCACCGGCGATCCAGCGCAGGAGATCGACGGCGTGGCAGCCGCCGCCGATAAAGGGCTCGCGGCGGGGATCGACGCGCCATGAGTTGATGCCGCGGGAACCGCCGTAGTTGTGGGCGTATTCGCTTTCGACCAGGTAGAGTTCGCCGATCATACCGTCGTCAATCAGGCGTTTGGCGAGGACGAAGCCGGGCGCGTAACGGCAGACCTGGCCGATCATGAATTTGGCCGGGCCCTTTTCCACTTCGGCGATGATGGCCCGGGCTTCTTCCAGGCTGAGGGTCAGCGGTTTTTCGCAGAGGACGTGCTTGCCGGCGCGGAGCGCGGCGATGCAGTGCTCGGCGTGAAAATAATCAGGCGAGGCCACGGAGATGATATTGACGCCGGCGTGGGCGATGAGGTCGCGGAAGTCGCTGTAGGCGGCAACGGGCGCATACTCGCGCTGGCGCTGCTCAAGGATGGCCTGGTCGGTATCGCAAATGGCGACCAGTTTGCAGTGCGGGTGGGCGTTGTAGCCTTGGCAATGGCTGTTGCCCATGCGCAGACCAATGACACCGGCCTGAAAGCGTGCTTCGTCCATGGACTGTGACTCCTCGTTGCGTAGTGACGAATGATCTGAAGGCGGACGCAGAATGCCGCGTCGCGCCGCGCCGCGCCGTGCTGGCGGCTGGTATGGCCTATTTGTTTGCCTGGATAGATAGCGACAGGTCTTGTCTTTTTTCGGGAATAGCGCCAATAATATCCCAAAAGGCGATGCTCAGATGGAGCGGTTGGCCGGCATTGACTGCTGTGGGGATGGTGACATAGCGGATGAAGCGAGCGGGCTGGTCGGTATTGGGCAGCCAGACATAAAACAGTTTTTCCCGGTGCCAGGGATGGCGGGAAAGGCAGGCGAAGGCTTTGAAGAAAGGTTTGTTGCCGTCGACGCCGGGGGGGAGGGTGAGATGGCGGCGGGATTGAACGGGCTGGTTGGCAGTGACTAGCCCGAAATAAAAGAGCTTGCCATTCAGTTCCTGATGGCGGGAAAAGCTGCGGGCGATGAGATTGCTGACTGGTTTCGCATCCGAGTTGGTGACGTCAACGACAATCGCCACGCGTTTTCCGGCTGTGATCTCGCCGTAGGTGGTAACGTTGACCTTGAGGCCATCCCGTCCACACTGCATTTGTTGCGTGAAATTGAGTCCGAAGGCCTCCAGAATATCGTATTGCGAAGCCGCGTTGTTGCCGGGTATTACCGGGTTTTGGCGGCTGATCAGATTGCGGGTGAGCGTGATGATTTGCTCGCCGAGGGTGGCGTGGGATATGGCCAGCTCGAATGAGCGGGTGTCCATGGTGTCAAAGAGGTCCAGGATGTTTTGTCCGAGGTCATAGATTCTGCCCTTATTGTCAGTGACATACTCTTTGCCCAAGATAGAGAATTTTTCGTTGGCCAGGAGACCTTTGATTTGGATTTCTTGCCTTGGGATTTCATCGTTATCTTTGATGAATTGGCCGGGAATGGGTGCGAAATCTTTGACGACGTCAAGCCCGTCTTCGTTTTTTTCGCGGACGACTTCCTGCATGGCTTGATAGATGTTGATTTCGAAATAAGTGATTTCGTGTTGTTCCCAGAATTCGAAAGCGACGAATGGGGATGCGCCCTTGGTCAGAGTGCAGATGAAGGTCGGTTTGACGATGGTACGGCGGATTTCTTTGCGCACGAATTTGCCGCGGTACATAGCCGGGGTGGGCTGGGCGAGTAGTGTGGGCATTGCTGTCCAGGCCGTCAGGATGAGCGTGAAAAGGAAAAGGGAGCGGTAAATCTGCTTCATGGCGTGGGCATTCCTTGTTGCTCGTTGATAGCTGGAGCGGGTTGCAGCAACTTGCGGGGGATATAACGATGGCAGATGGTTGAGCACTGAGATGGCTACTGTTTCGGTCATTCCGGGGTGTTGAGGGGCTTGGCGGCGTTTTCGGCATCCATTTTATCCAAGAGGTGTTGCCAACGCAGATACCAGCCGGTATTTCGGTGCGTCACGATGACGAATCCGAGTTGGGGATAGCGCGCGAATGGCAGTTCGCCAAAAGTCGTGCTTTCGGCGAACAGCCTTCGGGGGTCCCACACGATGTTGAAGGACACGGCGAAGCGCTCCAAGGCGCGTTCAGTATCCAAGTCGTTAGGGAGCCACGGGCTGTTGATCCAGATGGCGCAGGATGGGGTGTAGCTGGTCAAGCTGAGAATATTCAGCTGATTGTTATCGGGAAGGACGTACGTGTGATTTTCATTTCCCGCCTTGGGGATAGGTGGGTAGCGGTTTGCGCGACTGATATTGGGCAGGAGGAGGTTTCGTTGTTCGAGTCTAGATAACATGCCGCAGAAGCGTATGGCATTGGTGAGGCTGATATCAGTTTTTGCCGGTGATGGGCTGTCTGTTGTTGGTGCCTTGGCGCTGTCGCCCGCCTGCGGTTGGATGACAGCCTGGTACTGTGCCTCGGTGATGGGTTGCTCGCTGACATAGAACCATTCTTTGCCTTGGCCGCAAAGCCGCATGGTAATGCCAGAATGGGTGATGAATGACCTTGGTGGCGGGACATTGCAGATAGCCATGATGATAGGTTGCCCGAAGGAGAGGAGATGTTCTTGCTGTTTTTTTTGATTGTCGCCCAATTGGGTGGTTTGTTTTTCCGCGTCGAGGAGGAAGGACGCCACCTGCGGCAGCATTCCTGTCGATAGCTTGGCATTACCAATGAGGGTAATGAGCTCCAGTTGCCGATAGTTGGCTCTTTTGACTTCGTTGTAGAGGCTATTCGCGTCCTGCCACAGAGTCACCAGGCCGGCAAGTTTCTGGGTGTCGTCAGGATTCATCAAGGTGCCCTGCAGGGCGTTGCGGAGTCCGACGATGGCCCGTTCGCGTTTGTCTCTTTCACTTCGCTCGAAAAGGAGTTGGTCACGGATTTTCAGTACGGCGCCGCGTTGTTCGTGCTCTTCGAGGGCTCTGAAGCGCACATCGGGATTGGCGTTGGCCGCAGCAGCTGCCGGTGTTGCTGCCGGTGTTGGTGTCTGTGCCTGGAGTGGGAGAACGCCGCAGTACATGCAGCCCAACAAGGCATAAATGGCTAAGGATCGCATGAAGTCTCCTCGTACTGAAAAAAGCGCAATGCTGGTTTGCCCTAGTCGCCAAGTCGTCATGGCCGAGCTGTCTCCATGCTGGACTCATACTCGGAACAGCACGCGAAGACTATAGACAAAATAGGCGTATTTTGCAACTGCCCACGAAGCAATTCCGGTGACGGCGCATGGATTTATGGGCAAGTACTGAGGGTTGAGGACGGATGGCCACAGCGGCTGGGGCTGTTGGCCACCCGTGCTCCTGATTGTACGGTGTAAGTGGTGGGCGGCGGCGCTTCAGTTTTTGGCGGTGACGACGCTGACGCCGGGGATGATGGCGTGTGGCTGGCGGTTTTGTGGGTCGAGGTCGCTGCTGAATTCGATGTCGCCCTTGAGGAGAGTGAGGATATTGCCGGCGATCATGGCGTTTTTGACGCGGCCGACGATTTCGCCGTTTTCGATAAGATAGGCCAGGGCGGCATTGCAGGAGAAGTCGCCGTTGGCCAGATTGCTTTGGCCGAAGCCGAGCAGCTGTTTGATGTAGAGGCCCCTGGGGATGCTCTTGAGCATGGCGTCGGCGCTGCGTTGGCCGGGCTGCACGAACATGGTGTAGGGCGAGCTGCCGCTGTGCCCGGTGGGGGTGGCCTGGGCCAGGCAGGCGCTGTCGTAGTCATAGAGGAAGGTCTTGAGGACGCCTTGGTCGACGAGAGTCATGGGGCGAGTGGCGATGCCGGCGCCGTCGAAGGTGGCCGAGCTCGGCGAAAAGTCGATGTGGGGATTGTCAATGATGGTCAGAGCTGGCGAGAAGCATTGCTTGCCGAGTTCGTCCTTGAGTGGGGATGTGCCCTTGAAGACATCGCGGCCATTGATGCCCATGGCGATGGGCGCCAGGAAGCTGCCGAGCATGCGCGGGGGCAGGTAGATGGGGTAGACGCCGTCGCTGATCTTGGCGCTGCGGGTGGCATGGCGCAGATCAAAGGCGATCTCGCTCTTGAGCGCATCGAGGTCATAGAGCTCATTGAGGTCCAGCCAGCCACGGCCGGCGTAGGAAAAGAGCATGTCGGTGCCACTGGTTTTCTGAATGCCCAAGTTGAGGTCCCAAGAGGTCTCCATGTCGGCTTCGTTGAGACCGGCGGAGTTGGCCACGGCGCTCTCGCTTTCGCTGCGGCCGGCGCTGGCGCTGATGTCGAGACTCTCGTCGAGACTCTTGACGTAATCGACCATTTCCTGGCAGTCGTCGATCATTTTTTCGCGGGAGAGCTTGAGCACGCGTGGCGAGTGGCTCTTGAGGTCCACGTAGGTGGTTGGCGTCGGGTAGTGGCTGAAATGGGCCACGGCGCCAATCTGGGCGAAGCTGATGGCGCGTTCGACCAGCTCGTCCATGGCGGCGGGGATATTGCCGCCGGCGACGCCGGAGCGGCCATTGCGGATGACGGCGATGTTGTAGCCGAGTGTCTCGGCGCTGTCGGCGTATTTAAGCCTGCCGGCTTCGAAGCTGCAGGAGAGACTTTCGCCGTGACTGAAGCTGACTTTGGCGGCGCTGGCGCCCTGTTTCGTGGCGTTGGCGATGACGCGGGCGAAGCGGTCTTGCATGTCGTGGAGATATGTGCTGCGCATGGGCTGCGGTCCTTTATGCTGGTGGTCGTGAAGGCTGCGGTTTTACTGCTTGCCGCCGATGACGGCGTCGCGGAGGCGGATGTGCGGGCCGCCGAAGGTGACGGGCAGGGGCGACTGGCCGCCTTTGCCGCAGCCGCCGCCGAGCTCGAACATGGTCAGGTCATTGGCGATGCCGTCGATGTTGTGGAGGGTCTCGAAGACATTGCCGGTGAGGACGATGTCCCGCAGCAGGTCGGTGACCTGGCCGTTTTTGATGCGGTAGCCGTAGGCGGCGGAGAAGGTGAACATTTCCATCATGGTCTGGCCGCCCTGCATGCCGCAGGCGTAGATGCCGTCGTCGACGCCGGCGAAGAGTTCATCTTTGGAGAGTGTACCGGCATCGACATAGGTGTTGGTCATGCGCACGATGGGTGGGCGGCCGCGACCGATGGCGCGGGCGTTGCCGGTGGGCCTGGCGCCCATTTTGCCGGCGGTTTCCAGCGAGTGGAGGTGGCCGGCGAGGACGCCGTTGGCGATAAGCATGGTCTTCTGGGTGGGCGTGCCTTCGTCGTCCACGTGGTGGGTGCCGATGAGCTGGCCGAGGCTGCCGTCGTCAATGATGTTGAGGTCGTCGTTACCCATCTGGCGGCCGATGGTCATCAGCTCGCGCATTTGTGGATTTTCGTAGAGGAAGTCGGCTTCGCTGAGATGGCCGAAGGCCTCGTGGGCGAAGACGCCGGTGAAGTCGGGGCGGAGGATGACATGGTGCCGGCCGCCGGGGCACTGCGGTGCTTTGAGGAGTGCGACTGCCCGTTCGGCCACTTCGCGCGCCTTGTCTTCGCGATTGAGCACCACGGTGAAGTCGGTGGCCGACGAGAAGCTCTCGCTGCCGCGTTGCACCTGTGAGCCATTGCGGGCGATGGCCACCAAGTAGAGGAGAATCCGCGGGCGCTCTTCCATGAAGTAGTTGCCGCGGGTTGAGGCGAAGTGCACGGTGCGGAAGTTCTCGCCGTACATGACCGTGCTTGATTCGACGCCGGGGACGGCATTGAGGACGATGTCGTTGTATTTGCCGACGAGGGCGACCTTTTCGTCCAGGCTGACGCCGCGGAAGTCGTTGGTGAGTTGGGCAGGAAAGACCTGATCCGCAGGTACGGCGATGTCGGCGAGGGCGGTTTTTTCCTTGCCGACGGTAGCGGCGGCGGCGCAGGCGTCGGCGACCTTGCTCTTAAGATCGTCGAGGGTATCGAAGACGCAGCTGCCCCAGCCGCCATTTTTGCAGGCGCGGACAATGCCGCCGGTGAACTGGCCGGTGCTGGCGTTGTCGAGTTCCTTGCCGCGGTAGGCGAAGCCGGTGTTGTCGGTGGTTTCGAAGCGTATTTCCGCGTAGTCGGCGGGGCAATTTTTCAATGCGTCAAGCAGTCGTTGTTTCACGATGGGTCATTCCTTGGCTGGGATTGCGGGCTGCGGGCAGAAGGGGCCATGGCCACCTTGGACACGCTGCAGGTGGGGCGGGTTCAGGGGGCGGGGCGTTTTGCGCCGCTAAAGTATCCTTTGCAGCTGAAAAAGCCAAGCGTTGGGCGGCTGAAATATCGTGGTGTGGTAATCGGTCAGCGATGGATATTGGCCGGCCTCAGGGGACGCCAGGGACCAGTGGGACTGATTGGTGGCGGTGCGCTGGGGCGAGGACTCACGTCTCACGTCTCACGTCTCACGACTCATGGCCGGGACTGTGGGGACTTTCGGGACTGTGGGGAATGACGCTTTGGACACAAGGGACTGATTGGGGACTTCCTGGACTTCGGGGACCGGTTGCTTGATACCCGGGGCGTCCGGCGGCGGCAGAGAGGCAAGGTGTGCATCTATTATCAATGGGTGACCGATTACACGTCGTGGCGTTGGGCTCAAGAGCAACCCGAGGGTATGTTATGGAGTTTGCCGCCAGACAACAGGAATAAGCACCACGGCGTTACGGAAAGGACGACGATGAGCGCGAATGGCATTGACAACAACGACCCGCTTTTGGCCGTGCCGGTGAGTACGCCGGGGCCGCAGCACGCGACGGCGGTGCGGCAGTTTCAGGGCATACCGGGCTTGACCATTGCACCCGGTGGGCGTTTCTTCGCTTGCTGGTATACCGGCGGCGTTGGCGAAGGCCCGAATAACTATGTCGTGGTCGTGACTAGCGACGATGGCGGGTTGAGCTGGGGCGAGCCGGTGGCCGTGGTGGACCCGCCAGGCGCCAATGTGCGCGCTTTTGATCCGACGTTGTGGACGGATCCGCTGGGGCGTGTGTGGCTGTTCTGGGCGCAATCGACATCGCCCAAGGACAACACGATTGCCGATGGCGTCAATGGCGTCTGGGGGGCCTTGCTGGAAGAGCCTGACGCAGCTGAGCTGCGTTGGTCGGTGCCACGGCGCATTTACGACGGCATCATGCTCAACAAGCCCTGCGTTCTGCCGGACGGCTGTTGGGGTTTTCCGGTGTCCATTTGGGCCGAAGGCGTTGGTGGCGGTCAGCCGCCGGAACGCCTGCGCGACGAGATTGGCGCCAATCTCGTGGTCAGTTATGACAAGGGCCGGAGTTTCCGGCGTCGTGGCGGTTTCCGCCTGGCGCGTTCGATTTTTGACGAGCACCACATCGTGCCGTTGCGCGATGGCCGGCTCTGGTGCCTGGCGCGGACGGTGTATGGCGTGGGGCAGGGCTTTTCCAGCGACGGCGGCCGCAACTGGTACGATTGCGGGCCGGCGCCGCTGGCTGGGCCGAATTCCCGATTTCATCTCATGCGGTTGCAATCCGGTCGGCTGCTGCTGGTTAATCACCAGGTCGTCAAAGGTGAAAACAAGGACTGGCGCACTCGTTGCCGACTCACGGCATATCTTTCGGACGACGATGGCCGTAGCTGGAACGACGGTCTGCTGTTAGATGAGCGCGCTGGCGTGTCCTATCCCGACGGCGTGCAAGACGTCGCAGGCCGGCTGTGGATTATTTACGACTACGGGCGCTACACCGCTGGCGATATTCTCCTGGCCAGTGTAACGGAGGACGAGGTGCTGGCGGGAATAATCAGTACGCCCGAGTCTTTCCTGCAGCGGGTTGTCAATCACAGCGGTGGCGTCAGGAAAGAGTGAGAGTGCGGCGTCAAGCCGATGTATGGATGCGCCCTTTTTTGTGTGGGAATAGATGAAACAGATGGAGGACAAGATGTCACGGACAAGCTGGCTGGCGGGAGTTATGACGGCGTTGCTCGGTGGTGCTATCGGCGCCCAGGCGATTACCATTGAGGCGGGAAAACTGCCGGCGGATTTTGATCCGCAGAAGGTGGATATTCGGGCGCTAGTGGAGTCGGTGCCGCGGCAGGGCCTGCCGAATTTCTACGGCAAGCTCGCGGCCGGCGGCGACGTGAGCATCGCCTATTTTGGCGGCAGCATCACGGCGCAAGCCGGCTATCGCATTCACAGCCGCGAGTACTTCCAGAAGGAGTATCCCAATTGCCAGGTGAAGGAAATCCATGCGGCGATTGGCGGTACGGGGTCCAATCTTGGCGCGTTGCGCTTGGAGCACGATGTACTGCGCCACAACCCCGACCTGGTCCTGGTGGAGTTCGCGGTCAATGACAGCGGCGCCCATCCCTTCTCCATCCGCAAGAGCATGGAGGGCATTGTCCGGCATATCTGGCGGGAATTGCCGGCGACGGACATTTTGTTCGTTTACACCCTCACCGCTGCACATGTGAAGGAGATGCAGGAGGGCAAGATGCAACGCTCCGCCAGCGTGATGGAGGATATTGCAGACTACTACGGCATCCCGTCCATTCACATGGGCGTCGAAATCGTCAAACTCGAGGCCGCCGGCAAGCTGGTCATGAAGGCCAGTGACAAGGAACTCACCAGGGTGTCCGGCGACGAACTCAATCTTAGCGCGGACAATTTTGTCAACGCCGAGGGCAAAATACCCTTCGCTGGCGACGGCGTACATCCCTACGCCAACACGGGCCATCAGCTGTACATGGACGCGATCCGACGCTCGCTGCCGGCGATCAAGGCAGCGGGCACGGCCGGCGCGCGCGCGGCGTTGCCGTTGCCGATGGTGAAGGAATGCTGGGAGAATGTCATCACGGTGCCGCTGGATCATCCGCTGGTGAAAGTCACCGGTCCCTGGGAGAAAAATCCCGGCGACCACGCCGTGACGAAGGGCTTCACCGGGCGCATGGACCCGTTCTTCACTTTCTCGCCCGGGGCGGAAATCCGCTTCAAATTCAAGGGCACGACCGCCGCGCTCTATAATCTTCTCGGGCCACACGGCTGCATCTTCGAAAAGAGCGTTGCTGGCGGCAAGAGCAGCGAAGTGCGCACCTTCGATCCCTATTGCACCTACCACCGGCTGGCACTGAGCACGCTCGCCGATCAGATGAATCCCGACGCTGTCCACGAAGTGACCCTGAAGGTCCTCGACAAGGACTTCGATAAACGGACGATTCTCTTTGATCACAATAAGGGCGATTTCGATAAGAACCCCGCCAAGTACGATCCGAAGCTGCTCTACGCAGCGTGCATCTTCATCATCGGCGAAATCTGCGAATAGGTTTTTCTTTTTTTATCGCGGACGGATCGGACCGATCTTCTTTCTTGTTATCGCGGACGGATCGGACGGATCGGACGGATCGGACGGATCGTCGATTTGATCAGTCTGATCGGTCTGATCGGTCTGATCTTCTTTCATGTTATCTCGGACGGATCGGACGGATCGGACGGATCGGACGGATCGTCGATTTGATCAGTCTGATCGGTCTGATCGGTCTGATCTTCTTTCTTGTTATCTCGGACGGATCGGACGGATCGGACGGATCGGACGGATCGGACGGATCGTCGATTTGATCAGTCTGATCGGTCTGATCGGTCTGATCGGTCAGAAAAAGTGAAGAGGAATAGGTGCTACTATGGAATTTTATGTTACGGCCGGTCCGGGAACTGAGAGTGCGTTACGCGACGAGTTGTCCGAGCTGGGATTTCGTTCAGTGCGTTTGAATCGCGGTGGCATACCCTTTTTTGGTGAATGGGAAGACGGCTGGCGTGCTTGCCTGGAGACGCGTTTGGGGCAGCGGGTGATGGTGGTTATGGGGCGTTTTCCGGCGCGGGATTTGCAGCAGCTCTACGACGGCGCGCGTGAACTGCCGTGGCTGGACGTGATCACGCCCAAGCACACCTTTGCAGTCGCGGCCTACGCGCATGAAAGCTGCGGCGAGAACCCCAATTTCGTGGCTTTGAAAGTCAAGGACGCGATTGTTGACAGCATGCGCGAGCAGCTTGGGCAGCGATCGAGCGTATCAAAGGAAGACCCCGATCTGCGGGTTTTCGTGTACTGGGCGCGCGAGAAGGCGACCGTGTATCTCGATCTGTCCGGCGAGCCGTTGTTCAAGCGCGGCTATCGGCAGGCCGGCGGTGAAGCGCCCATCAAGGAGACCCTGGCGGCGGCGGTGCTGAGGATGTCCGGCTGGGATCGTAAGACGCCGCTGGTCGATCCGATGTGTGGATCAGGCACATTGGTGATTGAAGCGGCGCTGTGGGCCGCCAATATCGCGCCCGGACTGTGGCGGCAGCGTTTCGGTTTTGAACGCTGGGCCAATTTCGGCGAGGACGAAGCAAAGCGTCTTGCTGTGCTGCGCGGGCAGCTGCGTGGACAAGGCCACGGCCAGCCGCCGCGAATCACCGGTTTTGACCTGGACGACGCGGTGCTGGCGACCGCGCAGGAGAATGCCCGGGCTGCTGGTCTGCGGCTGAGTCTGCGGAAGATGCCCCTGCGCGAATTGCAGGCCGATGGCACCCGGCGTATGTTGGTGGCCAACCCGCCCTACGGCGTGCGGCTCGACGCGGACAATCAGCTCTACCAGGAACTCTGCGCGGCTGTGCAACGGCTCCATGGCTGGCGTGTGGCGCTGATCGTGGGCAATCCTCGCGCCATCGCTGGCATTCATCTGCGCCCGGAGGCCGAATATCCGCTCAAAAATGGCAGTATTGATTGCCGGCTGGTGATCTACGAAGTGCCATAAGGCGCAGGAACGACAAAGCCCGGGGACCTGCGCGCGCGAGTGGCGTTTCCGATATCCCCGGGCTCGAATTTGGCACCCCTCGGCGGGGTGCCTTTTTGCTTTATGGTCTATGCTCAGCCCAGGTAGGCCATGGCGTGTTCGGCGACCGCTTCGGCCGTGAAGCCGTATTCCTTGGCGAGCAGGTCACAGGGGGCGGAGGCACCGAAGTGGTCGATGCCGAGGGCCAGGCCGCAGGAACCGACGTAGCGCTGCCAGCCGAAGGTCGAGCCGGCTTCCACCGAAATGCGTTTCTTGCAGGCGGCGGGCAGGACCGACTCTTTGTATTCGGCGCTCTGCTGGTCGAAGAGCTCCCAGCTGGGCATGGATACCACGCGGACCTTCTTGCCTTTGCCGCGGAGGATGTCCGCTGCGCCCATAATGACCTGCAGCTCGGAGCCGCTGGCGATGAGGATAATCTCGAAGTCCTTTTCGCAGCTGACGACGTAGGCGCCCTTGGCGACGTCCATGCGTTTGCTGACGATGTCCGCAGGGAGGTTCGGGAGATTCTGGCGGGTGAGGCAAAGTGCGACTGGGCCCTTGGCTTGTAGCGCAGCGGCCCAGGCGTGGGCGGTCTCGTTGGCCTCGGCGGGGCGGATGGTGGTCATGCCGGGGATGGCGCGGAGCATGGCGAGCTGTTCAATGGGCTGGTGAGTCGGGCCGTCTTCGCCGACAAAGATGGAGTCGTGGGTGAAGACGTAGATTTCATGCAGCTGCTGCAGGGCGGCGAGACGCAGGGCGGGTTTCATGTAATCGGAGAAGACCATGAAGGTCGAGCTGAAAGGAATGGCCGAGCCGCAGAGCGCCAAGCCATTGCTGATCATGCCCATGCCCAGTTCGCGCACGCCGTAGTGGACGTTGCGGCCGGCCCAGTCGGCGGGGCCGAAGTCGCCGGCGCCTTTGAGGTAGGTCTTGGTGCTGGGATTCAGGTCGGCGGAGCCGCCGCAGAGCGCCGGCACCAGCGCAGCGGCCTTCTGCATGATCTCGCCGCCGGAATTACGCGTCGCCGTGGCCTTGGCGGGGACGGCCTTGAGCAGCTCTTCGAGGATGTTCGCGGGGACTTTGCGGGTCAGCAGCGCGTCCAACAGGGCTAGTTTTTCGCTGTCGAGCGTCGCCTTGAAGGCATCAAAGCGCTGGTTCCATTCGGCGGCGGCGGTCTTCTTGTCGGCGATTAGTTTGTCGCACAGGTCGCGGACTTCGGCGGGGATGACGAAGGACTGTTCGGGATCGAAGCCGAGGGCCTTCTTGGTTGCGGCCAGTTCGTCGGCGCCAAGGGGCGCGCCGTGACACTCGGCGTTGCCGGCGAGCTTGGGCGCACCCTTGCCGATGACGGTTTTGCCGATGATGATGGTGGGTTTGCCGCTAGTCTTGCGAGCCAGCTGCAGGGCGCCGCTGATCTGCTCGATGTCCTGGCCGTCAATGCGCAGGACATTCCAGCCGTAGGCGGCGAAGCGGGCGCCGACGTCTTCAGTGTGGGCGATGGCCGTGGAACCTTCGATGGTGATGCTGTTGTCGTCATAGAAGAGCACGAGGTTGTCGAGCTTCAGATGGCCGGCGATGGCGCAGGCCTCGTGGGACGTGCCTTCCATCATGCAGCCATCGCCGCTGATGACGTAGACCTTCTGGTTGAAGAGCGCGGCGTCGGCGCCAATGCGGGCCTGGAACTGCTTCATGCCGATGGCCATGCCGATGGCGGAGGCCAAGCCGGAGGCCAGCGGGCCAGTGGTGACTTCGACGCCTTTGGTGTGGCCGTATTCCGGGTGGCCCGGGCATTTGCTGCCCCATTGCCGGAACTGCTTGAGGTCGTCCAATTCCAGGCCGTAGCCGAAGAGATGGAGCAGCGAGTAGATCAGCATGGAGCCATGGCCGGCGGAAAGGACGAAGCGGTCGCGGCCTAGCCATTCGGGCTGCGCGGGATCGAAGCGCATGAAGCGGCTCCACAGGGTGAAGGCAAAATCAGCGCAGCCCATGGGCATGCCCGGATGGCCGGAGTTGGCTTTCTGCACGCCATCGGCGGCGAGGACGCGGACAGTATCAACGGCTTTTTTGAATACCTGGCAGTTGCACGACATGATTCTACTCTCCTGACATGTTGAATAGTGCTAAGGAATACGGACGTGTTTAATCCGTTAACGTGACGTGGGTTGGCCGGCGCGCAGCCATGCTTCGATAAAGAGATCGATGTCGCCGTCGAGGACGGCGCTGACATTGCTGGTCTCGACGTCGGTGCGCAGGTCTTTGACCAGCTGGTAGGGCTGGAGCACGTACGAGCGGATCTGGTTGCCCCAGGCGTTATCGCCCTTGGCGGCGGACTCGGCGGCGTGTTCGGCGCGGCGTTTGTCATCCTCCAGCTGGAAGAGCTTGGATTTGAGGATGCGCATGGCGTTGGCTTTGTTCTTGTGCTGCGAGCGCTCACTCTGGCAGGTGACGACGATGCCGGTTTCCAAATGGGTGAGGCGCACGGCGCTGTCCGTCCGGTTGACGTGCTGGCCGCCGGCGCCGGAGGCGCGGAACGTGTCGATGCGCAGATCGGCGTCGGTAACCACGATGTTGATGTCGTCATCAATTTCGGGGAGGACGTCTACGGAGGCGAAGGACGTGTGGCGTCGCTTGTTGGCGTCGAAGGGCGATATCCGCACCAGGCGGTGTACGCCTTTTTCGGCCTTGAGGTAGCCGTAGGCGAATTCGCCTTGGACGGTGAGCGTGGCGTACTTGGTGCCGGCTTCTTCCCCGGGTTGGATATCAACGATTTCGTACTTGAAATTATGTTCGTCCAGCCAGTGGGTGTACATGCGGTAGAGCATGCCGCACCAGTCGCAGGACTCAGTACCGCCGGCGCCGGCATGGACCGTCAGGATGGCGTTGTTGGCGTCAAGCTTGCCGGAGAGGAAGCTGACTAGTTCCAGACGGTCCAGTTCTTTGCTCAGGTCAGGCCAGGCCAATTCGGCTTCGCGATAAAAAGCCGAGTCTTCGCCTTCGAGTTCGGCCAGTTCGCACATGGCGGCAAAATCGCCGACCTGGCTGTCCAGGCGGCGGAATGGGATAAGCACGTTTTTGATGGCGCTGACTTCGGCGACGGTTTCCTGGGCGCTTTCACGGCGGTCCCAGAAATCCGGCCTGGTCATTTTTGCTTCGAGGAGGTCGAGTTTTTCGGTTTTGGTAGCGACGTCAAAGATACCCCCTCAAGTGTTCGAGGCGCTCACGGGCCTCGTCCACTTTACGTTGCAGCTCTTCACGAGTCATGATGATAGTCCTTGGCTGAAAACAGGTTGAATGCGGTCTAGCGAAAAGTCGTAATATACACCTCTTTGGCGACCTTGGCCGCGCACAGCGGCGCTTTTTGCGAAAAGCCGACGCAGGTACCGCGGCCTTGGTTTCTCACGCGAAGGCCTTTGTTTCTCACGCGAAGGCGCAAAGGCGCGAAGAAGAGGGGGATGGCGGCCTGTCTTGCCGCTGCGCGTCAATCCACGCCGCCGATAGGAAGACGCGAAAGTTCCGTGGCCCACGGCTTGCCATGGGCTTGTTTTGCCTCACGCGAAGGCGCGAAGGCGCGAAGAAGAGGGGGGATGGCGGCCTGTCTTGCCGCTGCGCGTCAATCCACGCCGCCGATAGGAAGGCGCGAAAGTTCCGTGGCCCACGGCTTACCGTGGGCTTGTTTTGCCTCACGCGAAGGCGCAAAGGCGCGAAGAAGAGGGGGGATGGCGGCCTGTCTTGCCGCTGCGCGTCAATCCACGCCGCCGATAGGAAGACGCGAAAGTTCCGTGGCCCACGGCTTGCCATGGGCTTGTTTTGCCTCACGCGAAGGCGCAAAGGCGCGAAAGTTCCGTGGCGGCGCCTGTAGGCGCCGCAGGCTTTTTATTTCACGCGCAGGCGAAATGCGACACGGCGGCCGCGCTGGGTGCGCGGTCGCTGCGAGGAGGGGACTGCAGATGCTGGTTTGGTTGTTCAGGAAACGACTAGGGAAACGTTGTTCAGCGGGGCGGCTTGGCGTGCGT
>JAQWBY010000358.1 GCA_028706165.1 Lentisphaeria bacterium
GGGCTGGTATGTTTCGCGCTTTCAGCGCTTCTGCCGCTTCGCGGCCAGGGAAACGGGCGCGTTTGACTCAGCCAGAAGCTCTGTGGCTTAATTATCAATGGGTGACCGATTACGAGTCTGCTGCTGGGTGGCGGAGAAATTTCTGTTCTTTGCGCAAATGGCCTTATATTATTGGTTTCACTGGTGGCCCTGCGGGCTACTAGTCACAGTCCGGCCGTGGTTTGGTCGGGCCAGGCAGGCATGTTTGTGGTACGGACTACATAGGAACGCGCATGTTGTTATTGGGCATAGTGGTGTGGATCAATCTGGTGTATTCCCTGCGGGTGACTGTGGAGGGACTTTTCACCTACGGGCTGTTGCGGGTGGCAGACGATGGACTGCTTGATCGTGCCAGTGCGGTCTTCTCTGGTGCAGAGATCAAACTGGAGGATAGCGAGTGGCGTTATATGCGGCGTTTGGTTCTTAGCAGTCTCTTTGAGATGCTGGCCTTGCTGTTGGAAATGGTGCTGATGGGCTATTTGCTGTGGCGCGGCACGCAGCGGCCGCTGGCGCTGGCTGTGCTGCTGAAAGATGTCATCTACATCGGGGTGATGCTGCGTATGGCCTGGCGGCAATCGGCGACCGGCGTGGTGAATCTGCTGGACATCAAGGAGATGCCGCCGCGCAGTCTGCTGTTGGAGCGTGCCGGCTATTTATTTTCGGCGGCGGCCATGGGTTGGCTGCTGTACAGCGTGGTGTTGCAGGCGTCGGGGCTGCTGGCCTAAGGGTCGCGACGACGGTGCGGGAAAGGTCTTGGAGTTGGCAAAGAAATCGGTCAATGTATTTTTACTCAGTGGCAACGACGCCAGTCTCATCCATGCTGAGGCGGACAAGCTGGTGCGGTCCATTGCGGGCGAGAATCCCGATCCCTTTGCTTTTGAGCTTTTTCAGGAGGGCGATGCCGGGCCGACGGCGGCGATGCTCTACGGCATGCTGCGGTCTCTGAAGTCGCCGCCATTCCTCGGTGGCCAGAAGACGGTATGGCTCAAGCATTTCACGGGGTTTGACGCCGAGGGCGAGAAGAAGGGCGGCGATACTGTTGGCGGCGCGCTACGCGATCTGGCCGATCTGATCGGCGCGGGCATCGGGCAGGACATCGTGTTGGTGATGGACGGCGTTGGCGTCGACCGGCGCCGGGCGCTGGGCAAGGCCTGCGAGGCCGTGGGCGAATTGCGTCTCTTCAACCAGCCTGACCGGAAAAAGATGGGCTGGGAGCGCACGATGGTGGCCTACATCCAACAGGCAGCCGCCGACAAGGGCCTGACCCTGCGTGATGACGTGTGCAATTTCCTGGTGGACATTGTCGGCACCGACACCTCGCGGATCGACGTCGAGCTGGAGAAGCTGATCTGCTACTGCGGCGGCACGAAGCAGCCGGTGACGATGGCTGATGCCGCGGCCGTCTGCACGGGCCAGGCTGAAGAGATGATCTGGGTGATGGGCAGTGCCCTCGGCAGCCGTAATCTCGCATCCGTGCTGCAGGTGGTGAACAGCCTGGTCGGCCAGGAGAAGGACGACGACCGGGCGGCGCGCTCGCTGATCATCAACGCGGCCAATTATTTTCGCGAGGCGCTGCGCATTAAGGTCTTCATGGCTGAACAGCGTATAAGCAATGCGCCGGGGCTCAAGCGTTTCCTTGAAGGCGCGAGTGCCGAGGAGAAGAATGCCTTGGTGGCCGAAGGCATGACCTTTGTCAACTACCATCCTTACCGGGCGATGAAACTGGCCGAGGAGATTGGCCGTTTTTCGCCGCAGGAGATGATTGAGGCCATCCGGGTGCTGCGCGATGCGTTGTGGCAGTGCATGTCGTCGGCCACGGCGGCGCGAGTGTCCCTGGAAAACGCCTTGATTCGCATCGTCGGCTGTGGCCGCCGTTAAGATAGAGTCCCGCAAGCAATTAGGTGTAGCAACCGCAACAAGCCCAAGCAGGAATAAACGATATGAGCACGAATGACTTTGAAAACAGCCTTGACGTGTTGAAGATTCTTTCGGAAGCCCTGACGGTACCACGTTCGCTGGACGACGGCCTGGATCAGATCACCAGCATGACGCGGAAGCTCATGGGCACTGATCAGGCCGGTTTTCTGTTCCGGGATGAGGGCACGCACAATCTCATCCTGCGTTCTGCCGTGGGCATTGAGGGCGATAAGTTGCGGGTGGGCTTTCCAGTGGATCTGCCGGCGCGGTTGCACAGCATACTGTGGCGGCTGCGTAGCCTCCATCAGATCAACTGGGTTGATTCCGGTATTGAGGGCCTGCGTTTCCCCATGATTGTCATGCCGGTCACGGTCAAGGGCGAGCGGATTGGCCTGCTGGTCGCCAGCGGTGCCAAGTCCGAGAGCAACAAGCCCTACGATCCCATTCGGCGCCGGCTCTTTTCGCTGATCGGCTCTTTTGCGTCACTGGTCATTGAGAACTCGAAAGTGTACGATTACCTGCGGCAGCACTTCGCCATCAAATCGCAGGAGTTTCAGGCGGCGAACTGCGCCGCCGGCAAGAACATCAGCGAAGATGAGCGACTGAAGAATCTGATGGTGCTGTCGCTGAACAACCCCACCAAGGTGGTGCGGCTGCTGGCGGAGTCGTTTTACAAGGAGCTGGTGCGTGCGGGCTTCAATGCCGGTCACATCACTATCGCCGCTGCGCAGATACTCGACTGCCTCACCCGTTGCACGCCGCCAGCCAGCGGTGGCGCGGCCGGCAAGGACTGCACGGCCGGCAACGGCGGCTGCAGCTGCGGCAACGGCAACGGCAACCAGCAGAAAGAAGGTTGAGTCATGGCACTATGGAGTGGCCGCTTTGCTGAAGAGACCGACGCGTTGGTCCGGCGTTTCACCGAGTCGATTTCCTACGACCGGCGTCTGTATCCGTTTGACATCCAGGGCAGCATCGCGCACGCACGCATGCTCGGGCGGCAGGGCATCATCCCCGCGGCAGATGTCGAGGCGATTGTCGCCGGTTTGACTGCCATCAAAGCCGATATTGACGCCGGCACGTTCGAATTTCGCGAGGATCTCGAAGACATCCACATGAATATCGAGGCGCAGCTGACGGCACGCATCGGCACGGCCGGCGCGCGTTTGCACACGGGCCGCAGTCGCAACGACCAGGTGGCGACGGACGAACGCCTGTATCTGCGGCACGAAGCCGACCAGATGCGTGCCCACTTGGCATCTCTGCAGCGCGTGCTGGTCGGCCTGGCCGATGCGCATGCCGCAGTGATCATGCCGGGTTTTACCCACCTGCAGCATGCGCAGCCGGTGCTTTTTGCACATCATCTGCTGGCCTATGTGGAGATGTTCGCCCGCGATCGCGAGCGGCTGGCGGACTGCCGCAAGCGCATCAACCGCCTACCGCTGGGCGCTGGTGCCATCGCAGGCTGCACGCTGCCGTTGGACCGCGAAGGCGTCGCCCGCGAACTTGGTTTTGATGCTGTCTTGCGCAACAGCATGGACGCCGTCGGCGACCGCGACTGCCTGGTGGAATTTCTCTCGGCGTTGGCCATCTGCGCGATGCACCTATCTCGTCTGGCCGAAGACGTCATCATCTGGTTCAGTCAGGAGTTCGCTTTCATCGAACTCGGTGACGCCTTTACGACGGGTTCCAGCCTCATGCCGCAGAAGAAGAATCCCGATGTGGCCGAGCTGGCCCGCGGCAAGACTGGCCGGGTCTACGGGCATCTGATGGCCCTGCTGACGACGATGAAGGGCCTGCCTCTGACCTATAATCGCGATATGCAGGAGGACAAGGAGGGGCTGTTCGACGCCATTGACACCGTCAGTCTGACCCTGCTGACCATGGCGGCCATGCTCAAGACCCTGCGGCCCAGAGCGCAGCGCATGCGCGAGGCTGCCAGCGATCCGTCGCTGATGGCGACGGACCTGGCCGAGTGGCTGGTGAAGCAGGGCGTGCCTTTCCGTGACGCGCATCACCAGGTGGGGCATTTCGTCGGCTTCTGCCAGCAACGGGGCATCGCCTTGAATCAGGCCAGCCTGGATGATATGCGGCAGTTCTTGCCGCTGGCCACTGACGAATGCCTGGCGCTTTTTGACTGCGCCCGCAGCATCGCCGGCCGCAATCTCACCGGCGGGACCGCGCCGGCGCAAGTCGCCACGCAGATCGCCTTTTGGAAAGAGCAACT
>JAQWBY010000050.1 GCA_028706165.1 Lentisphaeria bacterium
CTAGGTTATTGCCATCCCCCGAGTTGCGTCGCCCTTCGGGCGCCTCACCAGGGTTATGCATGGCGCGGCCCTACGGGCTGAACTTGGCCAATCTGACGACTTGATCCATTCTATCCGGGCCGAAAAGTGCCGGGATGGCGGCGCTCCCAGCAGTCCCGGGTATCAAGCAACCGGTCCCCGAAGTCCAGGAAGTCCCCAATCAGTCCCTGGTGTCCAAAGCGTCATTCCCCACGGTCCCGAAAGTCCCCACAGTCCCGCCCATGAGTCGTGAGTCGTGAGTCGTGAGACGTGAGTCGTGAGTCGTGAGACATGAGACGTGAGACGTGAGACATGAGACGTGAGACGTGAGACGTGAGACATGAGACGTGAGACGTGAGACATGAGACGTGAGACGTGAGACGTGAGACGTGAGACGTGAGACATGAGACGTGAGACGTGAGACGTGAGTCCTCGCCCCAGCGCCCCGCCGCCAATCAGTCCCACTGGTCCCTGGCGTTCCCTGAGGCCGCCATTATCAATGGGTGACCGACTACCCTTCAGTAATTGTCAACGCCAAGTTGAAAGTGTACCACTATCGACTTTTATTCTGGCCCCACCTTGGGCCCTCTTCTTCTCGGCTTTCTGAGGAAAAAAGCCGTTCCTTCCTCTTCTTCCAATGCCTTTGAAGCCGGGGCCAGGCAAATGCCACTTTTGGGCACTTTTCACATTGCCGTTCACAGTAATCGGTCACCCATTGATAATTGAGCCATAGAGCTTCTGGCTGAGTCAAACGTGCCCGTTTCCCTGGCCGCGAAGCGGCAGAAGCGCTGAAAGCGCGAAACATACCAGCCCAGGGCAAGCACGCTGAAAGCGTGCGCCGCCCTGGGTTACACGCCCTCTACGCTCGTGTTCCTAGGCCCCTTTTGCCCCAGTCGGCGAAGCTGACTGGGGCAAAAGGGGCAATGGAACTCCCTTGCTTACCTGGGATTGACATCGGCGCATGTTTGGCCGCCATTGATACCGTGTGGACCACGGCTAAAGCGCAGCCAGCTTCGTGCGCGCGACCTTATAGGATGGGGGCCCCCTACGGTGGGGGGGCTGATTTCAAGAACCGCAGGAAAAATAATCAAAAACTCGCCCCTTGACAAGCAAAAAAGACACCGAATAACAGCAAATTGTGGATCAGGATGATTTGAGCTGTCTTGTTCGTGTGATTTGGGCATTCATCGTTGTGAGTTCTGGTGAAGCGATCGCGTCGCTCAGAGGCCCGCTTTATCGCGGCGGTGAGCGACATTCCACCTTAGTCATGTCCCTCTTGTGCGTAGGTCGGCGGCGCTGGCAATAACGGCGTCTCAATGACTGTCCGACGACGCGAAAAGGTACTCGTTCAGTAACCACCCCGACGGGGAAAACACCGGGGACAATTTGCCGGAAACCCACGGCCAGTCACCGCCCAGCCCTTCGGCCTTGATTTCCGCCGCCCTTTGCGGCAACGGGTTTCATAGGAGTGATTGATATTGGCCGGCCTCAGGGGATGCTGCGGACCGTGGGGACTCCTGGGAGCGCCGCTGGGCCGACAAAGCGGGATTATGTCCATAGTGTCCATAGTGTCCATAGCGCCGCCTGGTGCCTCCCGGGAACAGGCGACGCGACGATGCGGGCGGGGACTGCCCGCACCACTATCGAATGGGGGCCGCAGCAAAACCGTGGAGGCGGGAACCGGCGACACCATTGGCCCAACATGTCGCGTCCTACCGCGCCGGACAGGGGCATACTGTGCATCCATTATCAATGGCTAACCGATTACACCCTTCACGTAAGCGGTCACCCATTGATAATGGCCGGCCTCAGGGGACGCCAGGGACCAGTGGGACTGATTGGCGGCGGGGCGCTGGGGCGAGGACTCACGTCTCACGTCTCACGACTCATGGCCGGGACTGTGGGGACTTTCGGGACCGTGGGGAATGACGCTTTGGACACCAGGGGACTGGTTGACCGACTCTAGGGACTTCTGGTAACAACGTTTTCGGCAGGTTTTCGCAGCCGGATCCGACCGATCAGACAGATCCGACCGATCCGACTGATCCGTCCGATCCGTCCGCGATAAAAGACAGTCGATCAGACAGATTGGCCAAGTTCGGCCCGGAGGGCCGCACCATGCGTAAACCCGAGTGAGGCGCCCGAAGGGCGACGCAACTCGTGGTAGGACAACAACATAGAATTGCGCCTGGAGGGCGCTACATTGGCTTGGCTCGTCTCGTCCTACCGCGCCGGACAGGGGCATACTGTGCATCCATTATCAATGGCTAACCGATTACACCCTTCACCAAGAAAATTCCTGCCAGACGTCGTCAAACCTGTACAAAACCATTACATTACGCCGTTTTTTTCTCTCACACTTTCAGCGATGCCCAGCGACACGATGCACCAGCAGCAAGAGGACAGGAACCATGGCAAAATTTCTCGGATTGGACTGCAGCACCCAGAGCATCACCGCCGTCATCCTTGACAGCAGCAAAAAGACCGTCCTCTACGAGAAGAGCCTGAATTACGGCAAAGCCCTGCCGCAATACAACAGCCCCGATGGCTTTCTTATCCACCCCGACCCCTTAATCAAGCACAGCAACCCGCTGATGTGGGCCAACGCCCTCGATTTGATATGCAAAACGATGCAGGACGATGGCGTCAACCTCGCCGAAATCGCCGGCATCAGCGGCAGTGGCCAGCAACATGGCACGGTCTATCTTAACAAAGACTTTCTTCGGGAAGACTGGCTGCTCAAGGCCAAGTCCCTGACCGGCGCCGTCAAGCCCCTCCTCACCCGCGCGACCTCGCCCATTTGGATGGACAGCTCGACCTTCGCCGACTGCCGCCGCATTGACGCCGCCCTCGGCGGCCCGGAACAGGTCCGCCTCCGTAGTGGCTCATCCGCCACCGAACGCTTCGCCGGCCCCCAAATCAGCCGCTTTGCCCGCGAAGACGCCAAAGCCTATGCCGACACGGCCGTCATCCACCTGGTCAGCTCCTTCATGGCGTCCCTGCTCATCGGCGCCTCCGCCCCCATCGACTACGGCGATGGCGCGGGCATGAACCTGCTCAATCTCAGCACCCTGCAGTGGGACGCCGACCTCATGGCTGCTACCGCCCCACGACTCAGCGAAAAACTGCCCCTGCTCGTACCGTCCAGCCACATCGTCGGCGAAATCCATCCCTATTTCCGCCGTTACGGCTTCCGCGAAGGCGTGCCCGTCGTCGCCTGGAGCGGCGACAACCCCAACAGCCTCATCGGCGTCGGCGGCTGGAAGCCCGGCACCGCCGTGATCTCCCTGGGAACCAGCGATACCTTCTTCGCCGCCATGGACCGCGTCGCCACCGACCCCGACGGCTACGGCCACGTCTTCGGCAATCCCGCCGGCGGCTTCATGTCGCTCATCTGTTTCAAAAATGGTTCGCTGGCCCGCGAACATGTCCGCAAACAGTACGACCTCAACTGGCATGAGTTCGATGCCGATGCCTTCGAGCTCACCCAACCCGGTAATGCCGGCAATCTCATGCTGCCCTATTTCACCCCCGAAATCACCCCGCTAGTCCTCAATTCCAGCCCGGTCTTCGAAGGCAACAGCATGTTCAAAGCCCAAAAGGACGCCGCGTCGGCCGTGCGCGCCCTGGTCGAAGCACAAGCCATGACCATGCGACTACACTCGGCTTGGCAACAGCAGAAGACTAGAAAAGTCCGCGTCACTGGCGGCGCCTCAAAGAGCGACGGCATCTGCCAAGTCATCGCCGATGTCTTTGACGCCAGCGTCGAACGCCTCCAAGTCAGCGACTCCGGCGCACAGGGCGCCGCCATGCGCGCCGCCCAGGGCGCCGGCGCCATGGACTGGACGTCCCTCAGCCGCATCTTCTGCGCCTGCGACGCCAGCAAAACCCGTAAGCCCATCCCCGCCAATGTCGCCATCTACAACGAACTCATCAACCACTACGCCGCCCTCGAAAAAAGTATCACCGGCTGACCACGTCCATCGCGTCCATCGCGTCCCGAACAGCCAGCCAGCCACCGCCGCGAAAGGGCCGCTTCATGCGCATTACACCACCATTGCTCGCCGCCCTCGCCATCATGTTCGCCTGCCACACCGCACGCCCCGATGAGCCCATCGCCATCCGCGGCAACCGACTCGGCAACTGGTGGCAGCTCGGCGATCTAGTCATCTTCACCACCCAAAACGCCCTGCCTCCCAAAACCCAAAGCGTTCATGTCGCAGTCACCGACGCCATGGGCGCCGAAGTCCACCGCGACAGCGTCAGCGCCGAGGGCTTTCAGCAGCGCGGCTGGCATTGGCAGGCCGGCGAACCAGGCTTTTATTTCGCTCGTTTCACCCTCCAGGGCGACGACCTGAGCCAACTGGCCGACGAGCCCTTCAGCATCACCATCCGCAAGCAGGACCGAGAAGACCGCCGCAAATACCACCTGCTCGCCCGCCAAGCCTTCCCCTTTACCGATCACGCCATCGCCATCGCCCCCGGACCAACACCCGCACCGCCGGACATCTCCCCGCACTTCGGCGCCTCCCCTCACTTCAGTTTCTATCGCGACGCCCTGACCCTCTCGCGACTGGTCGGCTTCCATAGCATCCGCATCCACTCCATATCCTGGGAAGCCGTCGAAAAAGAACCCGGCCTCTACGACTGGAGCGATGTTGACGACTTTATGAATCTAGCCCGCAAACTGGGCTATCCCGACGAACAAATCGTCTTCAATATTTTCAAGACACCCCGCTGGGCTTCCACCCGCCCCGAAGCCGACTGGATCAACATCTGTATTCGCGAATACGCCAGCGTCGCCCCCAAAGACCTCACGACCTGGCAGAATTTCCTGCGCGAAACCATCCGCCGCTATCCCCGCGTCCTCCGCTACGAGCTGTGGAATGAACCGCACTTGCGCGGCTTTTCATGTTTTTGGGCTGACAGCACGGAGAACTTCGTCGCCCTCCTCAAGGCCGGCTACGAAGCCGTCAAGGCAGAAAAACCCGACGCGACCGTCTGGCTCGGTGGCATCGGCATGCGCTACCTGCCCTTTTATGAGGAATTCCTCCGCCTTGGCGGCGGACAATACTACGATGTCCTGCCGCTACACGGCTCCTGGCCATCGCCCGAGCCCTTTCATCGCCTGGAAAAGCAGTTCGGGCTGGCACCCAAACCCGTCGTCAGCTCCGAGTGGCACGCCATGCTGCTCAAACCAAACTTCCCCGACTACCCCAATGACATCGTCCTCGCCCGAACCATGCTGCTGGATTTCCTTAACCAAATCCGCGCCGGCGTCCAAGAAGTCGATCTCTTCTGCATCCTCAATATCGGCAATTCGGAAAAAGAATCCTTGGCCCTCTATCGCGAACATGGCTCGTTCCAAACCCACGTCTCCGGCCTCTTCCGACGACTACCCTACATTCAGGCCCGCTACCCTGCGCTGGCATGGCATGTCTTCACCCGCCAAATCAAGGGAACCCTCACCGTCGGCGATGGTTTCGCCTTCGGCGACAACGGCCAACAGCAGGCCATCCTCATCCGACACGACGCCGGCACTCAACTGATCTTCTGGAACAACGGCGCGCTGCCCACACCCGTCTGTGCCGAGCTCCGCCAGGCCGCCAACAATCAGGACGTCATGAGCGCCGATGGCCGCAAACTCAAGATCAGCCTTGGTATGCTCCTGCCGCCCGACACATATTTCTACCTCGACAATCCCGCCCCCGCCCTGCTCGCTTCCTGGCAAAAACAACGCCGCGACGTCCTCCAGCGGCAAACGACCACCGCGCCATTGTCGCTCAAAGCCATCGGCAGCTACCGCGCCACACCGCTTTTCACCAACGATCTCAGCATCATTGATCCCGATAACATCCCCTGGCAAAAAGTCACCCGTACGGTCAACTTGACCGATAAGGCCCACAACCCCCAGGCGCGCTTCGCCGTGGCTTTCACCACACAGGGCCTCGACCTCATCGTCGAAACCCACGACAATACCCCAACTACACTCGGCAACGACCTCGATGCCCTTGCCGCCGACAGTCTGCTCTTCGCCCTCGACACCCGCCAGTCCGGCATCGCCAGCGACTGCCTCGAATTCGCCGCCGCCAGCACCGGCAATGGCCAATGCCGCACCTGGAAGCGCCAGGCTCCCGGACTCGCCGGCGATCTCCCCGAACAATACACCCAAGCCAACGAGCCCCTGCGCTTCGCCCAAGGCAGGGTCTGGCATGCCGACGGCAAAACCCACTATCACCTCCGCATTGCGGCCTCTGAGCTCATGCCCTTCACCTTTGCCGAACACGCCGCGCCGCGCTTCGCCCTGGCCATCAACGACCATGACGGGACGCAGCGCACCAGCTATCACGAATGGGCCAGCGGCGTAGCCACTACCCGCGCCCCGCAATTCTTCGGCACTCTCTTCGTCGCCCTACCCAACCGACCACTGCTCGCTCATGCCGATCTCAAAAACAAAGGCTGGAACCAAGACGACTACGACGTGGTTTTTCCCACCACTGACGCCACCGAAGCCATCACCCGTATCAGCAGCCGCTCGCCACTATGCTCCGGCCTGACCAGCGAAACCTTCCCCGTGCAATACGGCGCCGCCTACCGCGTCCGCTTCGCAGCACGCGGCAATGCCAAAATCCAGGCCATGATCACCGGTGATGGCATCAAACGCACGGACATCGTCAAACGCACGACTCTCACTGATGACTGGCAGCTCTTCGACCTACCTTTCTTCCCCCCGCCTGGCGCCAGCACCGCCCGCGTCAGCATCTTCGCCTGGAATCAGCCCGACTGCAGCTACGACCTCCGAGACTTCGTCGTCCAGCCACTGGCGATGAGCGACGATCAATGACGCCAATGCGGTAAAATCCCCCACCACTGTTCGGATTGAGTCAAGCAATGGCCAGACTCCTAGCCCTGGCGGCCCTCCAGCGCCACCAGCAGTATTCCCACCGCAAGTATCAGCCGTGAGTCCAAACCACAATCCGCAGCCATCGTAACATCGACTTTCATCATGAAAGGATTGAAGCGCTGCCGTATCTCGGCCACGGCGCGGTCGCCCAGCATCACTCGGTACCCCTGCGGCAGCAAAGCGCCAAAGACAAAACGACGTAGCAATGCCAGCGTCATGTTATCCTCTGCCAGCACGCCGATTTGCGTGCCGGCGGCGTCATGCAGGCTGTACTGATCACGCAGCATCGACTTCCATAGCTGGCGTTTCCACGTACCCAGCAACTCCCCGGACGCCGAATCAATGATGTCATAAATCCCCCAGCCATCCAAAATATTCCGCGCCTTAATCAGCAATATCTCGTCCTGGCGTGACTCATCACGATAGACTCTGATGTCCTCCCGCAACCGAAAAGCCTTCTGACGACTGTAGCCAATCAGCTGCCCAGACGCATCGTAAATATGAAACGCCGCCCCAAACAAGGTGAATATCTTGCGGCGAATCATGTATCTGCTGCCTGAATCCATAGCCATTCCCTCCTGCTCTATCCCTGCAACTCCCGGCTGAGGCACGCTTCCACTGCCTCAGTCTGAATATACGCCACCTCCCCGCAGCTGTCACCAGGCGCATCGACAAAAAAATACATCGAAGAGCAACTGACTGGCAGGCAATGTCTTAAGAATAGCCAACACTGCCCATAACCGCAATCTCAACGGTGTGGGCCTTGACTTTTTTTGCCGCCCGTGGCAAGCTATTGCATGCCACCACACGGCACCCCAGTACAGCCGCTGCCGTCCCCCGCCACCACTACCCCCCCATACCTAACAATGCCACGCTGCTTCCCCCCAAAACCGCCGCTTCGCTGCGATTACTGTTTTTTTCTCAAGGAGGGCCCGGCCATGTCAGACAACTTCAGCATTCGCACCATGACCCGACAGGAACTGGACCTCGTGATCGACTGGGCCGACGCCGAAGGCTGGAACCCCGGACTGCACGATGCGCACAGCTTCTATGCCGTCGACCCCAAGGGCTTCTACATCGGACTACTCAACAATCAGCCCGTAGCCTCCATCGCCGTCGTCAAATACAGCCGCGAATTCGGCTTCCTCGGTCTCTACATCGTCAAACCCGAATACCGTGGCCGCGGCTACGGCTTCCAAACCTGGACCGCCGGCCTTGCCCACCTCTCCGATTGCGTCATCGGCCTCGACGGCGTCATCTCCCAACAGGCCAATTACTCCCGCAGCGGATTCACTCTCAGTTATCGCAATATCCGTTTCCAGGGCCCCGGCGGCGGCAACGCCAATGGCGACAAAGGCATCGTTCCCCTCTGGTCAGTCCCCTTCAACGAACTGTGCGAATTCGATCGCCGTTTCTTCCCCGCCGACCGCAGCGCCTTCCTCAAAAACTGGGTCAACCAGCCGCACAGCTGGGCACTGGCTATCCGCGAAAACAACGCCCTGGCCGCCTACGGCGTCATGCGCACCTGTCGCAAAGGCTACAAAATCGGCCCGCTCTTCGCCCAGTCCGGCGAACAGGCCGAGAGGCTCTTCAGCGCTTTCAAAACCCGTGTCAGTCAAAATGACGATGTGTTCCTTGATGTGCCTGAACCAAACCAGCAGGGCCTGGCACTAGCGGAAAAATACCAGCTGAAAAAGTGCTTCGAGACCGCCCGCATGTACCGCGGCACCGCGCCAGCCCTGCCTGTCAATAACATCTACGGCGTCACCACCTTCGAACTGGGCTGACAATCGTCACCAGCACAACGCCCCCCCTCCACACATTTCCTAAAACACCGGCCGGGAATGCCATGGGCACTCGCCGTCGTTGTCCAACCCGCAGCGCGCCACTTGACCGAAGCCCGTCACGCCTTCATAAGCACCGTCACGCGCCGGAACTACATAGCTGCTGAACCAACGCCGCAAAGCGCCCCCCATAGCGGCCACACGCTCCTGCTGCTCCGGCAAATCAATGATATTGCGCGTCTCGCCGGGGTCATCCACCAAATCATACAGCTCATGCGGGCCGTACGGAATGCGTTGCACGTACTTCCAGCTGCGATTGCGGATCATCCGCACCGGCCCGTACTCGTCAAAAACAACAACATCGGCATCCACGCGATCTTCCCCACCCAACAACGCGTCGGCAAAGCTGCGTCCCGGCAACTCCGCTGCCAGCGGATTGTCCACGCCAGCAATCGCCAGCAGGGTCGGGAAAACGTCATAGTGACTGTAAAGCCCCTGCAACACCCGCCCAGCGGGCACCCGCCCGGGCCAGCTCGCAATACACGGCACCTTTACCGATGTGTCATACATGTTCATCGGAAAAGTGCCGTTGCCCTTGCCCCAGACACCGTGATGGCCCATGTTCATGCCGTTGTCACTGGTGAAGATCACCAAGGTGTTCTCCAGCAGATCCTGCCGCCTTAACTCATCCAGCACCCGGCCAATGCCGGCGTCCATCGCCGTAATCGCACTGTAGTAGCCACGCAGATTGACGTGACGCGCTTCCGGCGTGTAGCCATAGGGCGCCGTCGGACTCTGCCAGGGATGCCGCGGCAAATCCGGCGTCGCCGTAAATGGACAATCCCCATAACGCGCCCAGATCTCCGCCGGATGCTGATGCTCTTCCCACGGCGAATGCGGCGCCGTGTAATGCACACTGAGCATAAAGGGCCGCTCGTCCTCTGCCGACCGCTCACGCAAAAACTGCATGGCGTGATCGGTGATTTCATCCGTCACATATCGCGTCTTGCGGATGATTGCCCCAGAGTCAATCCACACGTAGTTGTAATACTGGCCGCCGCCAAATGCGTAGGCATGCCAAAACTCGTAGCCTTTCTGCGGACGGACACTGTCGCCTAAATGCCATTTGCCCGACAAAGCACAGCTGTAGCCCGAGGCCGCCAAGTAGTCCGTGAAACCGTCATAACCATCCAAATAACCGATCGCCTGGTCCTTGCCGCGATAAACCCCGTCCGGATCCTCAATGCACCCCTGGCGTATCCAGTCGTGTACGCCGTGAGCAGAAGGTATACGACCCGTCAACAGCGACGCACGGGCCGGCGAACACACCGGCGATACACAGAAAAAATTCTCGAAGCGCGTACCCTGTTGCGCCAAGGCATCGAGATTCGGCGTCATCACATCGCGATTACCCGCGCAGCCCATCGCCCACGCGCCTTGATCATCAGCCAAAAATACGACGATATTCGGTTTCTTTGCCATGCTCACATACTCCCTTCTGCATCGCGTCCGGCGGCCGACAGTCACATCCGACTAGCGCTGCGGCTTGTGTTCCTGCCAAACCTCAGCAAGCAGCCTTGCCATGACCGCCGCCGCGTCAGGCCGGGCAAAGCGGCGAACGGCCTCGCCCATCGCTTGCCAGGACGCTGGCTCGTCCAGCCAATTCCTTAGCCAGTCGCTCAGTAAGGCTGGAGATGCGTCGCCCTGCGCCAGCAACCGTGCCGCACCCGCAGCCGCCATGCTCTGCGCATTGACCGTCTGGTGGTCGTCGGCCGCCGTCGGCAAGGGTATCAAAATGGCCGGCTTACCAAACAAGGCCAGTTCGCAGATGCTTGACGCGCCTGCGCGGCAAATCACCAAGTCCGCCACCGCATAGCAGTTCTCAATGGCACTCTCGGACCTTTTCACCGCAGCAACCATGCCGGCCGCGGCATAGGCATCAATCAGCTCGGCGTTGTCATCACTGCCCGTCAAGTGGATGAACTGTATCCGGTCGGCCACATCATGCAGCAGCGCCTGACTTTGCCGGATCAGGCTGTTAATGAAACGCGCACCCTGGCTACCGCCAAAAACCAATACCGTCCGCCGTCCCGCCCGCAGACCGAGCTGCTGCAGATAGTCGGCGGGCGCCGACGCCGTCCCCGTGGCGACCGCCACCAGCGCCTCACGCAAAGGCATGCCGCACATCGCCGCCCGAGCCCCGCGCAGCTGCCGCTCGTCCGCCAAGGGCAAAGACAGGCCGACCGCCCGGGCCTTGCGTATGAAAAAACGATTGGTCTTGCCCATGAAGGCATTGCCCTCATGCAGAACCAGCGGCGTCCGCCGCGGTAAAGCCAGACAGGCCGGCACCGCCGCGAAACTCCCCATGCCCAGCAGCAGATCCGGTCGGACTTCCGCCAAAATCCGCCGTGCCGCCCAGACGCAACCCAGCAGCTGAAAGGGAAAACTCAACTTCGCCAGCAAGCCGGCCTCCAGCCGCACCGCCGGCACTTCCCGCGAGGCAAAGCCGTACTTGGCCGCAATGGCCGCCTGCTCACCCGCATGCTTGCCGGCAACCAGCAGGGTCACCCGATGCCCCATCTCAGTGAACTTGCGCGCCACGGCCAAGGTCGGGTAAAAATGGCCACCCGTGCCGCCGCAGGCAATGGCCAGATGGCAGCTGTCGCAGCAACGCTCGTCGTGTGTTTCAGCCATAGAACACGTTCCCTGCTGTCTTAGCGTTTCAGACTCCACAAATGACAAAAAAAGGCTAGCAACCATGGTCTATGGCCTTGCCTATCAACTTCACTGCGCTAAAAACGCCCTATCCCCTTTTCCATGTCGGCGGCGGCCGCTTCTGCTCAGCCACGCCTGAATACCAAAGCCAGGCAGCGCCAAAACCTCCAACCAACAAAAAAAGCCGGCAAGGTGCCGGCTCTACCAACAATCCCCACTGGGGGGGGGCCGCCTGTGGCCCCCATATCACAACGGAAACCACCCGCGCCATCTCAGTTCAGAAAGGTACGCCCAAGGTCTGGCCTTCCCAGGCCGCTGGGGCATTCCAAGGCAGGCGCCCCTGTGCGTTAACCTCTTTGTCGCTAACACAACCGGCCAGCAACGCCAAAGCACATAACAGTGTAATTACGATTGAAAACCGCATTGCTCGCCTCGCCGTCACTAGAAGAAATAAAAGGCCTGCATTTCCAAAAATTGGCAGACCAACACGGCCACCATCGCCAAAAGTCCTACTATCATCGATATGGGCACAAGGTGTTTCATGATTCAACAAATCCCTTTGGTCATCATTCGCCGTCTGTCGAGCTGTTGTCACCCTGAGGACGGACCCTGGCTGCAGCGGCATCGTCACCCTTCTGCTGACTCGAAATAATTACTTGGGCACCGACGGGAATGTCCCCAATCGTTCCGCGAATGAGCTCCGCCAAAGAAACCTTCTCCTGAACTTCAGTTACTTCGGCAGTACCAAGAAATTTTCCCTGGGAGGAAATGGCCAGACGAACGCCCTTCATCAAGGAGGTGTTGCCCAAATCTACAATCACGTAATTCCATTCTTTGTTGCTCAACAGCACCCGGCCCTGCAAAGCCTTGTCCAAATCGTCATAACTGCTCACGGCTTTGACCTCAACCACGCTGGTGCCGTCATCCGCAATCCCCAAGTCGGTCATCTTCTTGCGCAAAGCCGCAATCTCCTTCTCGGCCTTTTCAGTAGAAGCAATCAATTCGGCGTTGCTTTCCTCAAGCTTCTCTTTTTCCGCCTGGACATTCTTAAGCTCTTCCTGCGTCGTCTTCAACAGCACCAACTTGCTGTTGATACCCGAAAAATCATCTTTCAAATCGTCCAGCACACTCCCATAGCGGGTGCTGTCGAGCGCAGATACGTCCGCTGACCAGTCATAGCTATTGACCGCTGCAACGCCCTCGCTAAGAGTACTGGCAAAGTCGTCCTGGCGTTTTTTCACCAAAGTGATGGCACTGGCATAGCCTTCAAGAACACCTTGGCAATCAAAACTGCCCAGGCTCTCCTCGCCGTTTTCATCCACGCGCTTGGCACGCGTCAGAAGTGCACCTTTGTTGCTCGCAAAATCAAAACCGACTGTGGCCGAGGACGCCTCCAAGGTAGCTAGCAACATGTCATCTCGCTCACGAATCGCCGCGGCGTGGCCCTTGGCCTGAGCGGCGCCCTTCTCATAGCTAGTGAGATTGGTCAGTTTTGCTGGAGCCCATTCACTTTCGGGCAAGCCCAGTGCAATGGCCATGTCGACCATGGTCTCAGCAAGCAAATTACGCTGGCTGTTCAGGGATGCGGCCAAATTCACCGCGCTATCAACCGTCTTCTGAAAGCCGCCCTTGTCGGTCTTGTAGTTCGACCAGGCCAGACTGCCACTTTCTTTGGTGCCAGGCGCCGCAGGAGTAAAGGTCACCTGGGAAGGAACGCCACTGCCACTCTGCACATCCAACTTCTGGGCAACCGCCGCCACACCGCTTGACAATATCGCCGCCCGGTCAACAAAATCCGCCCGGCGACTGGACACCAAGAAGCTTAATACCGCTGCGGCGACAGCCAAAACGGCCACTATGGGTGCCAATATCTTACCCAGCTTTGCCATGTATCACAACTCCCCTTGAGCACGTGACGGTCGTCCCGCCAGGCTACCATTTAGTTATTTTGTTATTACACGACCAACCAACAGCAATTCCAGCCGAATGACCGCCTAGACTTGCCGCTTACTACACAATAGCGCCTCAAATTATTGGCTTAACAGCCACTTTACAAGCGCAGCCAAGGCTATTTTCCAAAAACCTGCAAGCGACGCGTACTGTAAATCATCAACCCGACTCCATCAATGTAATCCACGCATAAGAATGAAGAAATAATTACCAGCCGCCATCCACGCATAGGCGGCCAGCGCTAAATAGGGGCCAAAAGGCCACGCCGACATCAGGCCTCCATGACCAAGCAGGCGCCGGCAGCCCCCCCACAAAAAGCCACCCAAGGCTGCCGCCAGTAGCACGTAGATACAGGCGTCCGCACCCAAAAAGGCTCCGATCAGCGCCAGCAGTTTCACGTCACCAAGACCCATGACGTCCCTGCCCAGGCGACCAGGCAGGAGCCGCAGCCCCGCGTAGCTTAGGGCCGCCAGCAGCGTAAAACCAACTGCGGCGCCCAATAGACAATCCACTGCTGCTGCTGCAATCGGCACCCGACCAAGCGCAGCGCCAGCCTCACCCATGACATCCAGCAGCCCGCTGTACAACATAGCGCCGCTGTGCGGATCATCTGGCGCGACCAAGGCTAGACGACTCGCCGGCAGGGCCAAAGACCAGCAAAAGGCCAGGAGCAAACCGGGCAGCGTAATGGCATCGGGTATAATCCGGTGTCCCCGGTCAATCAACGCCGCCGCCAGCAATGACCCCGTCAAATAGAAATAGCCGGGCAGCACCGCCAACGGCAAGTGCCGTCTGAGGACGTTGGTCCAAATCAGCCAGAACAAAAGCCCCGTCGCCGCCTCACCCAGCGGATAGCGGATTGATATACGCGCCTTGCAAGCGCTGCAACGCCCACCCAGACACAGCCAGCTGACAATCGGGATGTTCTCCCAGGCCCGGATGCCATGCCCGCAGAGCGGGCAGTGACTCGGCGGGTGCAACAATGACTCGCCACGCGGAACTCGCCACACCACCACATTGAGAAAACTGCCCACCACGCAGCCAAAGAAAAATACCATGGCGTGCAGCGGGAGCAAAATGGGCTCTAGATCAGTGGCAAGCATGCAGTTTTTTCCAGGCACCGGCTGGCGTTGCCACCGGCGGCGCGTCCTCTCGCTGTCAGCGTACTTTCACACCACGGCCGCGTAGGTAGTCCTTCACCTGGGCAACCGTGAAAGTGCCAAAATGAAACACTGAAGCCGCCAGCAGAGCAGAGGCTTTGCCTTCGGTCGCCGCAGCGTAAAAATGCTCCAGGGTGCCAGCGCCGCCACTGGCAATCACCGGCAGGCCGGTCTTTTCGGCGATGGCCCTGGTCACCGCCAGGTCATAGCCACCGCAACTGCCGTCGCAGGCTTTGCTGGTCGGCAAAATCCGCCCGGCGCCCGTGTCTTTCATCTCCGTGGCAAAGGCCACGGCGTCTTTGCCCGTCGGTGTCCGCCCGCCATCAATATAGACTTCGCGTTTGGACGGCAGCGCATCATTACGATCGACATCAATGGCAATGCAAATCCGCTGGGTGCCAAAGGCCTTCACCGCCTCACGCACAAACTGCGGATCGCGATACGCCGCGCTGGAGATGCTCACCGCGCTGGCCCCAGCGGCCAAAGCGTCCTCAATGTCCTGCAACTTGCGGATACCGCCGCCGACGGTCAAGGGCACGGTCACCACCGCTGACACCTTCCGCAGCACATCAAACATCGTGCGGCGCTTCTCTACCGTCGCCGTAATGTCCAAAAACGCCAATTCGTCCGCCCCGCTGGCACAATAGGCCTGCGCGGCCGCAACGGGATCCGCTGCATCCTGCAGCTCGACGAAATGCACGCCCTTGACAACCCGGCCGTCCTTCATGTCCAGACAGGGGATGATGCTCACATAATCCATATAGCGTCCTCTTTCATATCCAGATTCTTCGCCGCCGCCCGGGATGCTCATAACGCGTCCCGGACGGCCATAGTCGTGCATCACGATCACCAGCGGGCACAGTCAGCCAATATGCGCAGCAGCGCCTCGACCTCAAGGTCCTTGCTCTTGCTGAACTCCGCTGACACGCAGCCGGTGTAACCGCTGGCGGCAATCGCCTTGAAGATGTTCTTGTAGTTCAACTCGCCCGTGCCGGGCTCGCGACGGCCGGGATTGTCACCAAAGTGGAAATGGCCAATCTCGTCCTTGTAATCCGTTAGATTGCGAATGACATCGCCTTCGCTGATCTGCTGATGATAGACGTCAAAAAGGAATTTGACCGCCGGGCTCCCCACCTGCCGCACCATGTCGGCTGCCTGCTTGGAATACACCAACGCATAGCCCTTGTGGTCCTTGCGGATGTTCAGCGTCTCGTAGACCATCACCATGCCTGCATCCTCCAGCATCGGGGCCAGCCGTTTGCTGGCGGCGACGACGTTGTCCATCTGCTGCGCCATGCTCATGTCGCTGCGCTCAGCACCGGTCAAGGCCAGAAGCGTCTTCGTACCCAGCGCGTTGGCGTTGGCGATCGCCGCACGCACTTCGCTCACGAAGGTGTCGTGGTACGCAGGATTAACCGGCCCCTCGCCATTAATCGTGCCGCCACAGCCGATGGCACCCACACTGATGCCCAGCTCCTCGCATTTCGCGCGCACGGCTTCCTTGTCCTCCCACTTGCCCGCACCAAGATTTTCAAAGGCCGGGAAACCGTAGGCCGCGACCTGCTCGACCATCTCCACATGGCTCAGGCCCCCAAACCAGCCCGTCATCAACGCCATCTTGATCTGAATTCCCGCACCAATTTTCTCGACATTGTAATTAACCGGCATCACACACTCCATTGGCTTGCTTGTTGCTATTTTTTTACGGACGCATCCCGCTATGGCAAAGAACTCCAAATATCATGCATCAGCGACACCCTTGCAATGACTGCGGGCGCATTTTTACAGCAGCCGGGTAATCGCCGTAATCGGTCACCCATTGATAATAGATGCACAGCTTGCCTCTCTCCCCCCGCCGGACGACCCGGGTATCAAGCAACCGGTCCCCGAAGTCCAGGAAGTCCCCAATCAGTCCCTGGTGTCCAAAGCGTCATTCCCCACGGTCCCGAAAGTCCCCACAGTCCCGGCCATGAGTCGTGAGACGTGAGACGTGAGTCCTCGCCCCAGCGCCCAGCCGCCACTCAGTCCCACTGGTCCCTGGCGTCCACTGAGGCCGGCCATTATCAATGGGTGACCGATTACTAATCGCCCAGGCACGAACTCACCGCTGATTCGACGCCACCCGAAAGTCCATTATGTTAACGGCCCACACCGATTGCCTCCTCATCCACACTATCCAACCCATCGCAAACAGGACTCGCCCATGCAAAAATCACTTGTCCGTGCCCTCTGCTCACTGCTTCTCTTCATCACCGCCAGCGTCTTGAAGGCCGCCGACACCGATATCACCGGCTTCTGGAAAATTATTGATGACGAAACGGGCCGCCTCCGCTCCATCATCGCTTTATACCAGCACCAGGACAAACTCTACGGCCGCCTCGTCATCACTTTCGACGAACAGGAAAAGGTCAAAAATACCATTTACGCACCCGTGGAACGCGCCACCGCCTTGCCCGATCAGCCCTTCTTCGCTGGTCTCGACATTGTCTGGGACCTCCGCTGGGACGGCAAAAAACAGCGATGGGACAAGGGCAAAATCCTCGACCCCAAAAAAGGCAAGGTGTACAGCAGTCACATCAGCTGGGACGCCGCAAAACAGCAGCTGCTCGTCCGCGGTAAAATTGGCCCCTTCGGCCGCAATCAGTTCTGGCTGCGCGCCAGCGACAAGGACTTCCCGGCAGATTTTTCCCTGCCTGACACCAGCTCATGGACGCCCAAAATCCCCCGCACGTGAAGCGCCCGCCAACAACACCGCGGCGCTGCCCCCCGCGCAACAATACCGCAATCCAGCCCATCGCTCAGGAGCCTGTCACCATGGGACGACACAAAGTCCTCAATACCCCGGCAATTCGGCGCATGCCGACCTACTTCCACAAGCTCGTGCTCATGCAGCAGGCGCACGAAGAAGTCGTCTCCACGACCGTCCTGGCCAAGTACATGGGCCTGGAGCCCATCATCGTCCGCA
>JAQWBY010000051.1:0-1154 GCA_028706165.1 Lentisphaeria bacterium
CCGCGCGTTTTTTTTCACGCGAAGGCGCGAGGGTCTTCGTTCCGTGGCCGCACGCTTGCGTGCGGCTCATGCGTGGGTAGGGGTGGCCCCGTGTGCCCGTCCCGGTTTTTCGCTCAATACGTATCCCAGTGGTTTTGGTTATGCTGTGACGGCCAGCCGGCGGGCAGTGGGCCAAAGAATTGGCGCCAGTTTAGTGCTTCGACGTGGCCATCGAGCATGAGGGTGTTGACGTTGCCATTGTGGCGGGGGACGGGGCGGCGCAGCTGGTTGTTCCACTGGTCGGTAACGGTGTAGTTGCTGCCGCCGGGCATGGTCGCCTGGTAGGACGACGAACCGATTTGTATTGCAATCCACGATTCGGGATTGATGTTGCCGGTGCCTTCGGAGCTAAGATTGGCTGCATCCACGAGTGCGGACGTGTAGGACGGCGTGCGATAGCGCGCCATGGTGTAGCAGGCGCCGCCGTTGACGCCATTCCACGGCATGACCACGCCGTTGCAGCCGTAGCCGCGCGTGTACTCGCCCTTGCTCGGGCAGCGGAACATCTTGTTTTCAGCCGAATAGCCCCCGCAATACTCACCTAGGTAATGATACCAGTATTTCGCCGACGGCGCTGCATACATGCCGTGTGGCGTCACGCCATCGTAATCGTCCATGTACTGGGTTAGGCACAGGCCGAACTGCTTCAGGTTCGACACGCAGGCAATGGACCGCGCTTTTTCCCGCGCCTTGCTTAAGGCCGGCAAGAGCATGGCCGCCAAGATCGCAATGATCGCAATCACCACCAGGAGCTCAATCAGCGTGAAGCGAACGATGTGGCGTGTACAGGACATGGCTGCCTCCTTGTTACTGTTTCCGTGGCTATAGCTATATGGGATAATAAAAACAAGGTGTGCTCTACGGCGCAATCGGCAAGAGGAATTGTACTATCGAATTCAAGCAAAAGCAAATTTGCGCAAGTAGTGATTGCAGTGGCCGAATAGGCACGCGATTTGTTGGAAGGGACACATTGACATAATTCCTTTGCGCCCATTGTGCGCTGCCCGGCCGGTGAAATACATTAAACGAGCCTTCTTCGTGGACTGATCGTCGATTTGATCCGACGGATACGACGGATCGGACCGATCACAATTCGACGATCGGTCCGATCGGTC
>JAQWBY010000051.1:1254-17464 GCA_028706165.1 Lentisphaeria bacterium
GTCCGATCGGTCCGCGAAAAAAGACAGATCGAATAATCCCCTCCCACAGCAAGGAGCGTACTCACGATGGGCAGCATGCGGTGTATGGCGTTATGTAGTCTGGTTGGTCTGGCGGGTGTGCAGGGCGGTGGCCTGCCGGCCTTGCGCGTGACGGCGGATCAGCGGGGGCTGTGCACGGTGGCGGGTGAGCCATTTTTCTACCTGGGCGACACTGCCTGGGAGTTGTTTCATCGCCTGGATCGCGCCGAGACTGAGCTGTATTTTGCGGATCGCGCGGCGAAGGGCTTTACCGTCATTCAGGCTGTGGCGCTGGCTGAGCTCGACGGTTTGCGCGTGCCTAATCGTCAGGGCGACTGCCCGTTGCTGGAGATGGACCCATTGCGACCGAACGAGCCATACTGGCAGCATGTCGACTGGGCTATTGCTCGTGCCAACGCCATGGGGCTCTACATCGGTCTGTTGCCGACTTGGGGCGACAAATGGAACCAGCGCTGGGGCGTCGGCCCCGAAATCTTCACGGTCGAAAATGCCCATGTCTACGGCCGCTGGCTGGGCCGGCGCTATCGCGAGGCTGGGGTGATCTGGATCATGGGCGGCGACCGCAATATCGAAAGCGATGCGCAACGCGACATCATCTACGCCATGGCAGCGGGCCTGCGCGAAGGCGATGGCGGCGCGCATCTGATCAGCTACCACCCGTCCGGCGGCCAGAGTTCATCGAGCTTCGTGCCGCACGCGTCATGGCTGGATTTCAACATGATACAGTCCGGCCACGGCCGCGGCGACACCATAGTGCGCCTGCTGGCCAAGGATTGGTCGCTGACGCCGACGCGGCCCGTGGTCAACGGCGAGCCGGCTTACGAGGCGCACCCCAATCACTTCCGCAAGGGGGACGACGGCTGGCTTGACCAGCACGACGTCCGTCGGGAACTCTACGTGACGATCTGCAGCGGCGCGGCGGGCTATACCTACGGCGCGCATCCAATCTGGCAGTTCTACGACCGGGGGCGGGCGTCGGTGAACGGCCCGCGCCTGACCTGGCAGGAAGCGCTGGCCTTGCCGGGCAGCTCACAGCTCAAGGTCGCCACCGCGCTGCTGCGAGATAAGAACCTCTGGCGGCGTGAGCCCGCCGGTGAGCTGATTGTCAAGCCCGAAAAACAGTCGGTGTTTCCGACGCAGGCCTGCTGGAATCCCGAACGCACGCAGGCGCTGGTCTATCTGCCAGAAGGGCAGCGGGCGACGCTGGACCTGGGGCTCATCAAGGGCGCGCAGGTGTCTTTCGAGATCATCAATCCGCGCAGTGGCGAGGTCGTCGCCAAGGGCGACGTTGCTGGCGGCGCTGTGCAGACTATCACCCCGCCCGAGTCCTTCGATGGCGGGCGGGACTGGCTACTCTACCTCGCTGCGCGGACCTAGTCCTTTACGGGCTTGAACCAGATGCCGTTTACCTCGCTTTGCGCGTCGGCGGCCAGGAGCTCCTGGTGTTGCGCCGTGACCTTGCGGAAGGCGTCGATGTACTGGTCGATGATCGCCGGCTGGAAATGCTTGAACCACGGCACGGTGATGACTCGGGCGTTGACGCCGGCCGACACCGGCAGGTCGCCGGTGAGCGCCAGCGGGTCGCTCGTCGCCGGCCAGTTCACCCGCGCGGTGGGCTGGCCGTGACCGTAGATGTCCACGTCGTAGAAGAGCTTCGACTGGTGCAGGGGCCGATTGCAACCGGCGTGGATATTGCGCACGCCCTCTGCTTGCAGCGCCGCAATAAAGCGCGGCAGCGACAAGCCGCCGAGCTCGTCGCGGTCATAGAAGACGACTGAGGCGTACCAGCCGGCCTTGTTGCTGCCTGGATCGCGCGGGTAGTGGGCGCGAATGCCTGGCAGCTTGCAGATGGCGTCCGTGAAATAGCGCATAGCGCGGTCGATCTCGGCCATTTCCGCCGGGTACTTCTTGAGCTGTTCGATGCCGACAGCTGATGACAGCTGGTGGATGCGGTACTTGTAGCCGCCCCAGGGAATGGGGCCGATGGCGGGATCAAGGTCTTTGCCAAGCACGGCCTGCTGCCGCTCGTAGTGGGCGAAGCGCACGGCGCGCTTGAAGACATCCTCGTCATCGCAGAGGAGCATACCGCCCTCGCCGATAGCGAAGGATTTGCCGGTCATGAGCGAGAAGGCGGCGACATCGCCGAAGGTGCCGAGCATGCGGCCCTTGTAGAGGCCGCCCTGCGCGTGGGATACGTCTTCGATCACCTTGATGCCGTGCTTACGGGCAATGGCCATGATGGCGTCCATGTCGGCCGGGTGAGAGAGATAATGCACGACCATGACGACCTTGGTTCGCGGAGTGATGCGTGCCGCGAAACTCTGCGGGTCGAGGCAGAGCGTGTCGGGCTCGACGTCGGCGAAAATCACCCTGGCGCCCAAGGACAGCGCCTGCACGGCGGACGCCCAGTAGGTGATGGACGGGCAGATCATCTCATCGCCCGGGCCGAGACCCAGGCCGTACATGGCGCAGTGCAGGGCAGCGGTGCCGCTGCTGTTCGCCAGCGCGTAGTGGCGGCCGTTCCATTCCGCGTAGGCTGCCTCAAAACGCCGGGTGATGTCAATGCCGGACATATTGCCCGCGCGCAGGCAGGACAGCACGGCCTCTTCAATGGCCGGGGTGATGATGGGCCAGCGGAAGATGCCGTCGTCGTGTTTGCTGACAGCCGGGGTGCCGCCACATAATGCCAGGGTACTCATGCGGTTTCGTGCCTCCACTAATGACGTGGTCACTTCTTTACGGTCGTGAGATAACGGCGTTGGTATACGCCCGGCGCCCAGCCAAGAAACTGTGAATAGACATCGAGAAAATCGCGGCCGCTGTGCCGGACAGTCTGGGCGTCAACCCGCTCGGCGCCGATTTTTTCGCGTGCGTCAGCCATGTTGCAGTCCATGTAGCGCACATCGAGGACGAGCTCGCCCGGCATGGGCACGGCCTGGTAGCGCGGGAGATCGCGCAGCGCCTGTTCGGCGGCGGCGCTCAGTTCAGCGCGCACGGCTGTGGGGTGGCGGTTGACGGCGCTGTAGCGGGCGAGGCCGGTCTTGGTCACCACCGTGGTCAATGGCCGCCCGCCCACAAAGGCCCGCGCCTCGCGGCAGGCGGCTTCGTCACCAGCGACGAGGATGGTCGGCACCCCGAAATACGCGGCCTTGAGGATGCCGATGCCGATTTCGCCGATAGGCTTGCCATTGAGCACCATGGCGACTATGCCGTGGCTGTTGAAACTGTGGTTGAGATAGCCGTCAGCGACGCCGGCCATGGCGTGGGCGCCAATTTGGATGGCCGCCGCGCAGCTGCTGTCCATGCCGTGGCCGATGGGTGCGAGGATGCCCATGATGTTGACTAGGGTGACTGCCGGGTGCAGTTGCCCGATGTCGAGGTTATTGCCGCCGCCATGGCCATCGGCGACGACGACTTCGCTGGCGCCGCCTTTGACCAGCCCCTGCGCAAGGGCGTTGACTTCGCCCACCAGCATGGCCAGGGCAATGGGCAGATTGACTATCTTGTTGCCGATGTTGTCGCTGGCGCCATTGACGCCGCTGATGCCTTCCAAGTCGGTCATGACATTGATTTTCATTGCAGATGCTTTCCTTGTTCAGAGGCTGAGGACGCGAATGGCATTCTCACGGGCAATTTTCTGGAAGACCTCTTCGCTGATGTCGCCTTTCTGGCGCAGGTCGAGGAGGAAGTCCGCGAGGGTTCGGAGTGTGGGCATGGTCGGCTGGCAGATGTCCGTGCCGAAGAAAAGTCGGTCTTGGAACTCGTTGAGGAAGCGCACGGCGTAGCCGCGGTCACGAGTCAGAGCATTGGCGCCGCTGTGGGCGGAGAGGTCGCCGTAGAGGTTCGGGTATTGTCGCATGAGCTGCGGTACGCGTCCTTCCTGGACGGGGCCCTTCGGGTAGTTCATACGCTCGCTGATTGTCGGCCGGGCGCCCATCTCGGCCCAGAATGTCTGCGAATGGCCGAAGAATTTGAGTTTAGGGAAGCGCTTGAGGGACTCTTCCAGGCCGGGCAGGCCGGCTTCGTCCACCAGGCCGTAGGAATAGCCGACGTAGGGCGAGAGGTGGAAGGTCAGCGGAATGCCGGCGATTTCTGTGCTGCGGAAGAGATTCTGCACCAGCGGGTCGATGATGCGCAGGTTCGCGGTGACCTCGCCGATGCCCTTGCAGCCGAGGTCGCGATAATAGCAGAGCATGCGCTCCAAGGGCGCGTAGGACGAATTGCTTAGCGCGCGGGGATCAATGTTGCAGAAGGGGATGAAACGGCCGGGGTAGGTGGCGGCGATCTCCAGGACTTCCTCGTTGTTCTGCGGTTGGGTGCAGCATTCGGGTGACGCGCCGGGCAGAATCACGCCGCGCTCAATGCCGCTGCGGTCATAGGCGGCGATGAGCTCCTGCGGCGACGCGTAGGTCTGCTGATCGCTAAGCCGCGGAAAACCCTGGTGCCGCCGCGTGTGGACGTGGATGTCAATGAACATGCGCGTACTCCTTACTGACACACCTCGTGTTCGGCCTCGCGGAATATCGCCATGGCCTGATCGGCATCCTTGGCGGTGAAGGCCTCGTTGATCATGAAATTGAAATGGCTGGCGACGGCCGCGTCGGCATTGGGCGTCGGGTAGTCGCGATCAGCAAAAGCCATGCCTGGCGCGGAGCACCACGGGTGGCTCTTGGCGCGGAAACGATACCAGTCCTGGCGGGCTGGCAACGCGGCGCTGTAGTCGGGGTTGATGGGCAGGCCGCGTTTGGCCAGCGCCGCGCAGAACTCGGCCTTGCGGCAGGGCATGGTCTCCTGACGGAAACGCAGGCGCCAGAACCAAAAGCAGGAACAGCTGTCCGCCACCGCGTCCTGTGGGATCGCCACCGCGCGCAAGTCGCCCAGGCCGCGATCGCGCAGCATCGCCACCACGGCCTGGCGGCGGTGGACGATGTCCGCCAGCTTTCTGAGTTGAACGCGGCCAATGGCGGCGTGGAATTCGTCCAGATTGCAATTGAGGGCGACCAGTTCGTTGTTGGCGCCGGGCGGGCGATTGAAGGGCTTGCCGCGGTCGGCGGCGCGGCGGATGCGCCAGTACAGGTCTTCGTCGCGGGTATAGACTACGCCGCCCTGGCCGCCAGTGCAGGCGAGTTTGCCGAACATGAGCGAGAATGCAGCAGCCATGCCGAAGGTGCCGACGGGCTGGCCGGCGATGCTGGCCATGGGCGTCTGCGAGCAGTCCTCGATGACTGGCAGGCCGTGCTTGCGGGCGATGGCCATGATGGCCGGCATGGGGGCGGCTTCGCCGCCGATGTGGGCGACGACTACGGCGCGAGTGCGCGTGCTGATGCGTGCTTCGAGCTGGTCTGGGCCGATGTTGTAGGAGCCGGGCATCGTGTCCACCGGCACAGGTATGCAGCTGAGCGCGGCGATGGGCATCATGCCGCCCGGGTCGGTGATGGCACTTACCGCGACCTCCGCATAGGCCGGTAGATTCAGCGCCCGCAGGGCCACGTACAGCGCGTTGGTGCCCGAGTTGACGCCATCGGCATAGCCGCCGCCGAGCAGCGCCGCGAATTCTTTGCCGAAGGCGTCTTCTTCAGGGCCGTTGTAGCCGGGCGTGTTGCCGCTGGCGATGGCCTGGTCACAAAGACGCAGCAGCGCGGCTTTGTCTTCCTCGCCGAAGCTGTGGCGGGCCGGGAAGGTCCAGGTGGTGATGGCCATGGTGACGACGTCTCCTCTGATCAATGCGTGCTTGCAAGCAGTCGTTCGGCATTGCCGCCGAGAATTTTGGCACTGACGTTTGCGGGCAGGGCCAGTGAGCGGATGAGGTCGGCGTGCCGGGAGTCGAAGTAGTCCCTGGCGAAGAGCACGCGGTCCTGAAATTCGTCAAAAAAGCACCGGGTGTAATCGTGGTCGCGGCTGAGGGCGAGAAAGCCCGACCCGGCGGACATATCGCAGTGGAGATTGGGGTACTTACGCATAAGCTGCTCAATGCGGCCGCCGGGCACGACCGGCGCATCGGCCGGTGGATAGTTGACGCGCTGATAGAGGTCGTCATTGGAGATATGCAGCCAGAAACCCGGCGCGTGGCCGAGGAAGACGGTGTTCGGGCAGGCTTGCAGGACGCGCTCAATGTTGTCGATGCCACCGCCCCACCACTCCGTCCACGGCTCACTGCTGCTCTGTCGGCGGTTGTATTCGAGGTGGAAGGTCACCGGCATGCCCAGCTCGCCGGCGCAACGGAACAGCAGCAGCGCGTCCGGATTGTCGTACAACATGCGGCATTTGAGCTCACCGCAGACCCGTGCGCCGTAGATGTCGTGCGCGGCGCGCAGGGCCGCACAGGCGTCTGGTCGCCGCGGATCGGGACAATAGCCCAGGATAAAGCGCTCCGGACAGCGCTCGACGTAGCTCAGGCAGCGTGTGAAGGGAACGGGGCCCGTTGTGGTTCCCAGCAGGGCCGCTGGCAGCACCTGCTGATAATGCGGGCTGTACTCGTGCGCCGTGCATTCCCAGCTCAACAGCCAACAGCGATCAATGCCATTGGCGTCCATGTTCGCTAGAAAACGCCCGAGGTCGTGGCCGTGCCAGTCCGGGTGATTATGCGCATCAATGACTGCCATTGCCAAATCTCCGCTGAAGATAGTAACGCGTGCCTACGCCAGCAATACAAAGAGTGTATTGCGGCATCCGTGGAAATCAACGCGAAAAAGCCGAATTGAACACCACGGGGCGTTGTCGCTCCCTGCGCGTGCCCCATTTGCTATTGACTTTGCGGTGCTGCGCGCTTACAGTTCCAGCCCTGTGTCCCATCCTGAAAGTTTCTATTTCCATAACATTTGAGGTGCATCATGTTCCACTGGCGTTCTGTCCGTTGTGCGTTCCTTCTGACCACACTTATCGGCGGCTTGGTCTTTGCGCAGGAGTCTTATCGCGATAGCTGGTTCCCCTTTGTGATTACCGATGTGGCCGACGACGAGACGGCCGGCACGCCTATTGATCTGTCTTTTCTCAGTCCCCAGCCGGCCGGCGCCCATGGTTATTTGCGGGCTGACGGCGAACGCGTGGTCGATGGGCGCGGCCAGACCGTGCGGCTCTACGGCAGCAACATCTGTGATTATCATCCCATGCCGCCGAAGGAAGACGCGCCGCGGATCGCCCGCCGCCTGAAGCAGTTTGGCATCAACTTCATCCGCCTGCATTACTTTGATTTTTCCAAGGCGCCGGCGGGTATTCTCAATGCGGACATGCAGACGCTCAATCCCGAGAAGCTCGACCAGTTCGATTGGCTGATTGCCAATTTGAAGGAGAATGGCATTTACGTCGATATCAATCTGCACGTGTGCCGGCCATATCCGAACATGCCTGAGGGCACGCATCGTTTCGGCAAGGGCATTGACTTTATCCACGAGCCCTACATTGAGTCGCAGAAGCGCTATGCGCGCGACCTCATCGGCCACCGCAATCCCTACACCGGCCTGACCTATGCGGAAGACCCAGCCATCGCCCTCATCGAAATCAATAACGAGAACACGGTGTTTTCGATCTGGACTCGGCTGGCGATGTTGCCGGAGGAATTCAGCAAGCCCATCCAGGACCGCTGGAACCGCTGGCTCGTCAAGAAATACGGCACGACCGACAAGCTGCGCCAGGCATGGAACAGTAAAACTGTAGGCGAACGTGGCCCCGAACTGCTGGCTAATGGCGATTTCAGCAAGGGCACCGGCATCTGGCACTTCGAACACGTCAAGCCCGGCGAGGCCACGGCTGAAGTCGTTGAAGACGCCGAGCTGGGACGTTATCTGCGCTGGACAGTCACCAAACAGGGCAACGCCGATTGGCACCTGCAGTTCTACAATAGCAATTTGCCCGTGGAACACGGCAAGAAGTACGCACTGACCTTCAAGGCCCGTTGCCCTGACGCTACGCCGAAGAACCTCGCTATCCGCCTGATGATGCAGCGCGATCCGTGGCAGAATGCCGGCGGTAGTGCCACCTTCCTCGTCGGCAACACCTGGCGCGAATACAGCCTGAATTGCACCATGGAGAATCCCGACGCTGTTCCCATTCGCCTGAATTTTTCCGCCCATAATAAGCTGGGGACCTTCGAGATCGCTGACGTTTCGCTGCGCGAGGGCGTTTATGCCGTCAAGGGCCTGTATGCCGGCGAGACTCTCGAAGCGGCTAATGTGCCGCTGGTTGCCGATAGCGCCTGCCTGCCGCGCTCCGTTGATTATCTCACGTTTCTCATTGACGCCGAGGGTGAATACGTCCAGGCCATGCGGCAGGTGCTCAAGGATGAGCTCGGCTATCAGGGTATGGTTCTCTGCAGCCAGGCTAGCTACGGCGGGCTGGCGGGCTATCTGCGGGAAAGCCGCCACAGCGATCTCATTGATATGCACAGCTATCCCTGCCATCCGTCCCGGGCGACGGACGCCGAGGGCCGCCGCATCCTCCGTGTGCGCAACGAATCGCTGGTCGCCAAGGCCTTCGGCGGTCTGGAGAATGCCGCGCTCTGGCGGGTGCCGGGCATGCCCTTTGTGATGACTGAATTCGACGTTAATCCGCCCAACGACCACGCGTCGGAAAACTTCCCGCTGCTGGCACTGCTGGCGGCCTATCAGGGCTGGTCGGGCTTTGCCGAGTACTCGTGGTATAACTTCCAGGAAAACAAGTCCGGCCATAGCCGCATCCGCAGCCACTTTGCCACTACCGGCCATGCTGGCCAGATGGCCTTCGTGCCCGCCATGGCACTGCTTTTCCGCCAGGGATTGATCAAGGAAGCCAAAGAGCCGCTCGAATTGCGCTGGGCTGATGCCGAACTGGCCGGCGATTTTGTCGCCAATCCGTGGTACGGAGTGAAAAATCTCTACGGGCGGCTCGAAGGCAACAGTGCCGACGTCTGGCGCCGTCGCGTCAGCAGCCGCTTGGTGACTGGCGCTGCCGAAAGCAGCATCGTCGGCGGCACGGGCCAGGACGCGGCGCACATTGTGAGTGACACGGGTGAGATTCTCTTTGATCGGCGCAACGATGGCGAGGAGTTCCTGCAGGTGAATGCGCCGGCCGCGCGCATGCTCATCGGCTATGTCGGTGGGCGGGATTTCAAGCTCGGCGATGTCGCCTTGAGCGTCAAGACCGGCACCCACCGCAATTACGCCAATATCGCACTGGTCGCTTTGGACGAAAAGCCCATCGCTGAATCTCGGCGCGTGCTCCTCACCGCCGTGGCTCGTGTCGAAAACAAATACCAGCAGTGGGATGAAACGCGCACGACCATCGGTCCCAAATGGAGTGAAGGCCCGACCATGGCCGAGCCCGTGCCACTGACTATCACTCTGCCCGGCGGTGGCTGGCGCGCCAGCACCCTCAGCGGCAAGGGGCAGGTCATGGCGAACGTGCCCATGCAGGGCAGCGCCCTCAGCAGCGCCCCCGAACACGCTACCGTCTGGTACCTCTTCGAAAGAGACTAGCACGCGCGCGTTCTCGCCGGAGGGAACGCTTCGCCGCACGCAAGCGTGCGGCCACGGAACGCCGGGCTTGAGACCACACTTTCGTGCTCTCGCTCCTACCTATCGGCGGCGTGGACTGCCGCGCAGCGGCAAGACACGCCGCCCGAGATGGGATAGAGAGGGGGGCGTGGGGGGAGGGGAAGGGCTGGTAGCCCTTCCCCTCCCCCCGCCGAAACCGCCCCTTCCCCCGCAGAAACACCACCTCTCCCTATTTTGGGCAGCGGCGGGTCCAGAGCCAGTATCGTCCTGCGATGCGGCTCTGGCAGTAGTCGCCGAGGGCTGATTGCAGCGCTGGGTCGTTGGTGAGTGTATGCAATTGCGCCACGGGGTTGATCAGTGGCGACACCGCGATCAGCTGCGGTTGTTCGGCCGTAATGCGCTGTGCCATGGCGGCGCTGTCGGACCAATTTTGTGGCGGGGCGTATCGTTCGGGGGCCCATGGCAGTCCCTGCCACACCTCGATGGGCACGATCACGTCTTTGTCGGCCCAGCCGTTGTCCTTGATCATATTTGCGACCATGATTGTCTCGCCGCAATCGCCGTAGATATATCCCGTCGCGTAAGGCGCCGTGGCCTGCCGGATGGCCATGGCCGCGTTGATACCCAACGCCGTGGCCACGAGCGTCGGCAGCAACGCCGTGCGTTGCCGGCGCCATGCCCAGGCTACGATCAACGCGGCACCGCCGTAGGTAGCCGCCAGACGCAGCGCCAATTCAAGGAGCATGGGCTGGAGCGGTTCGGCGGCGGCCTGCGCGATGCGCAGGTCGCTGCGCAGGACCAGCAGCGGGTCGCCCTGGGCGGCTAAGGCCAACGCGCCTGTTGCTAGCGCGCATGTTGCCAATACCGGCCATTGCTTGCCATCCGTCTGCCTGCCTTTCCACGCCTTAGCGCCAGTCATGACCAGTCCCAGTGCGAGCAACGGCAGTGCCGGACAGTGGTACTTCGGGAAGCCGAAAAGCGCCCCGCCGACGATGCCGTAGCCCGCCAACAGCCACAAGCCGGCCAGCAGGAACAGGTCGTCCGCCCGCAGACGGCGCTCACGCCAGAGCCCCCGCAGCAGCTGCCACAGGGCGCATGCCAGTGCCAGCAGCACGAAGGGATTTAGTCCCCAGAAGGACAGATAGAGCGCGGTCAGCACGCTGTGTTGCCCACGGGATGCCGCCCGGGCGCCGACCGTGGTCTCGCCGAAGGACCGCCGCAGGTAGTCGAAGACGCCGTCGGCATTAACGCCGCTCAGGTGGCCGTAGAGCAGCCAGCTCAGGTGGAAGATCGTCCAACCGGCGACGAACGCCAGCGCCAGGCCGGCAACGCGTTGCCAGCGCCAGCGCAGCAGCAGTGCGTAGGCCATGAACAGCGGCAGGAGCAGCAGCGGCGTGCTCAGCCGGCACCACAGCGCCGCCGCCAGGGCCAGCGCTGTCAGCGCTCCATGGCGCCAATCTAGGCGTTCGGCGTAGGACCGCACCGCGCAGCAAAGCAGCAGCGTGAAAAAGGGCAGGGCGGTCTGGTCGATTTCAATGATCACTGCGGCTTGCATGGCCATGGGCATGCAGGCGAGCAGCACAATCGGCAGTGCGCGCCAGAGCGACGAGGCGCTTTGCGCGTCGCTGATCGGCTTTTTCCGCGGTCGGCAGAGCCAGGCGAGCAGGCCGATGGTCCCCAGCCAGTAGAGGATGCCGCACAGACGCACTGTGAACGGCGCAAAGCGCCCCAGTATTTCGCATAGCGCCCAGGCACTCAGCGGATAGAGATGGGGCGAGAAGGTGATGAGCCCGGCGGGATCGGTGTAGCCTTGGTGGTACAGCAGGCCCACGAGCTTGTAGTAGTGGCTGATCTCGTCCTGCCCCAAGATCTGGTCGCTGCGCAGGAGCGCCCCGAGCAGAAACAACGCCGTCGCTGCCGCACAGAGGAGCCAATAGGGACGTTGCAACTGTGGTTGCCGGCCATCTGCGTTCATCTAGCAGCCCTCCCGTGCCACGGCTCCTGCGCGAGGATTTCCTCGTACCAGCTGAGGAATGCCCGCACCTGCCGATCGAGGCTGAAGGCTGTGCCACGCTGCGCCGTCGCTGCACGCATGGCGGCCTGCCGGCCGGCGTCGGCGGCGAAAAATTCGGCAGCGGCATTAGCCATGGCTGCTGCGTCGCCGGCGGGGCAGAGGTAGCCGGTTTCGCCTGCGATGACTTGTTCGACGATGCCGCCGACGGCCGAGGCGACCACCGGCGTGCCGCAGGCCATGGCCTCGGTGACGGTCTTGCCGAAAGCCTCGGCTTTGGCGGTGTGCACGAAGAGGTCCGCCGCTCGATAGAGTTGCGCCATTTTCTGCGGGTCGCGTACGTAAGGCACTTGTCGTATGGCCAGGCGCGTGAGCGCGCGATCTGGCAGCGCCGCCCCGACGCACAGCACCTGCAGGCCCGGCACGCGCTCGGCCATGGCTAGGATGGCCAGGGCCATGGTCGCCGGGTCCTTGTAGATGTTCGTGCTCGACGCGCTCGCAAACAGCACGGTCGGCGCATCCGCTGGCAGGCCCAGCGCTGCGCGGGCGGCGGCGCGGTCACCGGGGCAGAAGCACGCTGTGTCAATGCCGTTGGCGATGACCCGATATTCCGCCGCCGGCAGCATGGACTGCCGCGCCTGCGTCAGCAGCCACTGCGAGGGGGCCGTCACGTAGAGTCGCGATTGGGCGTAAATCGCCGCCTTGTGCTGCCAATTTGCCGCCGTTGCATCCCGTCGGCAGGCCGGATAGACATCGAGGTGCGGGCACTGTCCGCAGCCCTGCCGCCAGCGTTCGCAGTCCACAAAATATGCGCAGTGGCCCGTGATGGCCCAGCTGTCCCGGAGATTCAGGATAAGCGGCTGGCGCTGGCTCAGTGCCGGCAGGACGCCGAGATCGAAATACCAACCGTGGAGATTGTGGCAGTGGATGATGTCCGGCGGTGCCGGGCAGAGCCCTGGCAGGTCAGCGCAGCCGGGAAACAGCGCTTCGTCGCGGCCGTGCCACCAGTCGGCGAGGCGTTCCGGCCAGGCGAGCCGATCGAGGCCGCGTGCCAGGCGGCGCATGCCGGGCACGCGGCCCTCTTGGTTCCGCGCGACAGCCGCGCCTTGCTGGAGCAGTCTTCCCAGGGCGCTGTTGGCGCGGCCTCGTGGTATTTCCAGCACATCGGGGTCATTGCTGTATTTGCGGCCGACGGCCAGCCACGACAGCTGCCCCGCCGCGCGGTAGCGGTCGAAGAGATTCCACGCCGAGCCCTCGGCGCCGCCGCCGCGATCAGCCGTGTTGACCTGCAGTATCCTCACGGCGCCTCCACGGCATGGTATTTCTGCGCAGCGACCCACTCTGCCGCCGCCAGCAGCGACGGCCCCGACCAATGCGCGAGCGGGTCGGGTGTCGCGCCATCGCGGCAGATCTGCAGCGCGGTGATACCGAAGTTGCGCGCCAGCTGCACATCGGCCTGGCTATCGCCGACCATCAGCGCGCGGCTGCGGTCGATGGCGTGTTCGGCGCAGGCCTGTTCGAGCATGCCGGTGGCGGGTTTGCGGCAGCGGCATTGCGCTTCCGGCGCATGCGGACAGTAGTAAATCGCGTCCAGCGCCAGGTCTTCAGCGGCCAGCAGGTCCTGCAGGCGCCGATGCACGGCCTGCAGTTGCTCGTCGCTGAAATAGCCCCGGCCAATCCCCGATTGGTTGCTGACCATCACCAGCGCGTAGCCCATGGCGCGGAAGCGGCGCAGGCCTGCGATGGCGTCCGGCATGAATTCAATGCCGGCTGGGTTCGACAGGTAATTCTTGTCCACGATCAGCGTGCCATCGCGGTCCAAAAACAGCACGGGAATGTCCTTCATCGTCGCTCCGGGGTGCAGGGATGCCCAATTAACCGATCGCGCCGCCTACCGACCCGATCAACAAAACCATACCATAATGCCCCAAAACGCCGCCGCGGAACATACGGTTAGATCCGACGGATCCGACCGATCAGCAATCTGATCCGTCCGATCCGTCTGATCCGTCTGCGACAACAAGAAAGAAGATCCGACGGATCCGACCGATCAGCAATCGGATCCGTCCGATCCGTCTGATCCGTCCGATCCGTCCGCGACAACAAGAAAGAAGATCAGGTAGCCAGCTGCTGCGGCTTGGTCGTGTCATTGGTTTTGGTGCTGTGATCTCCGGTGATTTTGGCCTGGCGTGGTTGCAAGGAGGGAAAAAACGGGTATCTTATACGACACTTTTTGGGTACCCGTAGCTCAGCTGGATAGAGCGACTGCCTCCGGAGCAGTAGGTCGTGAGTTCGAATCTCGCCGGGTACACCATCCTAGGCACTTGACTAGCAATTAGTTAAGTGCTTTTTTTTGTGCCCGCAAAGAACCCAGTTATTGCCCCAAAAACCACGCCCGTTAGCCCCATTTTCCAGGCTATTCGCTAACGATTCGCTAACGCAATAGCTAACGCAAAAATAGCATGTCATCGGCGTTAGGCAATTTGGTAGCGCTCTCAGGCAGTCGGTCTATCCAACTGAGCTACGGGTACCCGAAAAGCTGGTGGCGGGAAAATGCTGGTGTCTTTTTTAGGGTGCGAGGATGGTGCTGCTCCCGTGTCTCTGGCTATTGACTGTTCCCTTCCCCTGACTTCTGGCGTAAACCAGAAGCCAGGCGAAGAGGAACAGTGGCTGGCCCCTTGGACAAGATGGGAATGGATAGGGCAGGGGACCAAGCAACGGGATCAAGTGAGCAGCGGTAGGATGGAGAAGCGGGGAGGAAAACCATACATACGGCTAAGAGTGACTGTGCGAGGATGAAACACAGCCGGCATGGAAGGGCTGGTGACTGTGGCAGGACGTCAAGGAACCCAAAGCTCAAGGACAGGCCGAAAACGAACTTGGGCGAGTAAGGTCAAAAAGCCCCCATTAAATCCTGCTGGTACGAGCTCAGAAATGAACATTCTTAGCCCATCCAGCCCAAGGGGACTGGTGGGGCTGATTGAACGGGAGGACAGCGGCTTCAGGAGTTTGCATGTGAGGCCGTGCTTCAGGTGGATGACTGACCCGGGAGTAACAGTTATACCTGAAGATAGCTGTATTTAAGCATGGGGACGGTAATGCGTACAAGCACTCTGTGTCATGTGTTTTTTGCTCAATAGTACTGCTTGATATAGCCGTATGCTTTATCGAAAAGGTCCTGGTCCTTGATTTGGTACTTTACATAAATCACTCTGCGGAGGGCTTTTTCGACCTCGCGTTTTCCAGCCTTGGTGTCTTGCCAACCGGGAAAACGGACCAAACGCACAATCTCATCGATGTCCTTGACGATTCGTTCAACAACCACCGGGGTCGCACCGTTTTTGACCTCAGTGAAGAGCTCGGTCAGGGCGGTCCTGGCTTTGGCCTGTTCATCGACCGGGTCCACCTGCTTTTCGGCTTGAACGACCTCCTTGGCTAAGGTCAGCAATTCCTTGAGGAAATCAAGACTGTGGAGCAGCCCCTGTTCGTGTCGTTCTCTAAGCCTTTCGAGACGTTCACCCAGGGCAACAAAGGTCGGGTTGTTCAGGTGTTTGCGGAGGCGAGCGACAATCCTGATCTCAATTTCCTTTGACTTTTTATCCGGGTCTTTGGCATCAAGTAGCCCTTCGAGTACCTCAGCGTCCATAACCAGGGTGTCGAGATCGTCACGCACGGTTTCGAGAAGCACGTTATCATGGACCAGCTCGATGGTCTTTGCTCCAAGGGAATGCCAGAGCAGTTTGCCGTTGCCGCTGGGCGGTTTCACGGACTCATAGACCTGGGTTAGCCACTTGTAGTCTTTTTCCTGCGGGCCAAGGCATGGGTCGGGAGACAGCGCTTCCCACAGGCGGGACAACGCTGAGTAATTTGCTGCGAACTGGTCACGGGTGTCATTGTTGGGCAGGCAGTCCTGGGCGGCGATCAGTCCTTCGTAACCGCCGATACTGCGGTCCACTGCGGGAAAAAACGCCAGACACTTGGCCATCGCTATGGGCAGCTCTTTCTTGAGTTCGTCGAGGTTGCTGATGACTTTCTGGACCGCTTTTTCATCAAAATCCAGAGCCGTGGCCACGTCATCGAAGATTCCGAGATAGTCGACGATGAGACCGTGGGTCTTACCCGGGAAAAGTCGGTTGGTGCGACAGATGGCCTGCAGCAGGCTGTGGTCCTTCATCGGCTTGTCGAGGTACATGGCCTGGAGGATGGGCGCATCGAAGCCTGTCAGCAGCTTGGACGTCACGATCAAGAATTTGAGCGGGTCATTTTGATCACGAAAACGGTCAAGGAGCTTTTCTTCCTCGTCCTTGTCCAGTTTCCATTCCGCATAGTCGTCGCCCTTGCCGCCTTGCGTGTGCATGACAATGGCGCTGGCGTCTGGGCCGACCAGCTCGTCCATGACTTTCTTGTAGAGCACGCAGCATTCGCGGTCGAAGGTCACTACCTGGGCCTTAAAGCCGTTTGGCTCCACCTTGTCCTGAAAGTGCTTGACAATGTGCTGGCAGATGGCATTTACCCGTGCCGGGGCTTTGATCAGCACCGCCATCTTGGCGGCGCGCTTGGCCAAGTCGTCACGGTCCTCTTCGCTGAGCACCTCAGTCATCTGCGCGTAGGCTTCGTTGATGGCGTCTTTGTTTATATGCAGCTTCACGTCCACCGCTTCGAAGTGCAGCGGCAGCGTGGCCTTGTCCCGGAT
>JAQWBY010000359.1 GCA_028706165.1 Lentisphaeria bacterium
CGCCAGCTAACAAGCCGGCAACCGGGCGCTTTCATGTGTGACCGAGGCGCTCATCAGCGCCTCGGCGGCGCTCACTTCACCTCAATGCCCAGCGCGCCATCCGCGCGGAAGGCGCGAAATTCGTAGGCCGTCATGGGCAGACGGAGTTCACCGGCGGGCACGGTCACGCCACTGACCACATCCCGCGCCGGCGCCGACAGCCGCAGTGCCGCCTCGGCCGGCGTCGCCGTGGTATTGACGACGTAGAACCAGGTCGCGCCGGCGTGTTCCAGCCGGCGCAACGTGATAGCGTCGTTACTGCTGGCGACATCAGCAAAGCGCTGCGCGGGCAGCGCCCGGAAGGCCCTGGCAAAAGGCCGCAGCAGCTCGTCCATGCCATGCGTGCCGATGAGAAAACCGCCCTTAGTGATGCCCAGCAGGTCATTATGGCGTAACGGCGCGATGTAATGCCGCATGGCGTGGACACCGGCGGGGTTAAGCGTGCTCACCCGCCAAGACTGCTCACTGAACCACGCCCCCAACTCGCCCTCGCCAGGGCCATTCCAGCGCCGACCGCCACGACGCCCAATTGCGGACTCCCAGTAGCGGTCGTGCATATGCAGCCACGGCGCCGGCGCCGTATTCAAGAGACTGTAGGTGCCCGGCAGAAGATCGAAGTCCCGCAGGTGCTGCAAATTCGGGTCTTCTGAGCCATGGCCGCGCCGCCAGCGATAATCGGCCGGGATGGTGGTCTGCACCAGCGTCACATTCGGTATCGCCGTGAGGTACTTCGGGTCCAGCCCCGCGCCACGATAGCGCTGCGTGACAAAATCCTCGTCGCGGAAATTCTCGCTCTTCACCTCGCCCATGGGACCGAGATTGCAGATGACCAGCCGCAAATCCGGCCGGGCCTGCCGCAAGCGCTCGGCAATGCGACCATAGAACTCGGCCAACGCCTGGCAGCGCCAGTCAATCCATTCCTCTCGCGCATGGGCCATAAGCCACTCGTAGTACAACTTGCCGCGCAGGGGCTCCTGCCGCGACACCGGCACCGCTATGCCCGTCGCGCGGCTGAAGGCGTCAATAACGTAGTCGTTGTAGCCCGCGCTTAATTCGCCAAATGATGCTAGACAATGGTTGGTCAGATGCAGCGTGATGCCCTTGAAGGACGGATGCGCCGCGCCCTCATCAATGAATTGCTGGACATTCGCCAGGATGTGCTCCTGTACCGCCGGATGCATGACGTTGAAATTCGGCGGCGTACCATGCCAGCCGCCGGGATTAGGCTTGCCCGTGTTCAAAATGGACACCGGCGTGTCATGCAACGACCCGTCCTCAAGACGCGCCTCACTCAGCGCTAAGTCTGGAAAATAGATGTTGTGATGATTGAAGGACGGCATGAAGCTCAGACCATCACGGTCAAAAACGGCCAGGACCGCATGAAAAAAGTCTACGGGGTGGTTACGCGGATTGTACCTATCACCAATCCTGCCCTGGTACCACACCAGCGGATAGGTCAACAGCGTCTGACCGCTGTACTGCATGTAGGCACTCAGGCGGTCCAGCATCTGCTCCAGACCTGGCATGACGTTGGCGTAGCGGCCAAAATCGGCCAACACCGCCGGGTCCTCGTAATAAATCCCGACTGAGCGGCCACCGCCCGCCGGCGTCGCCAACGCCGCTCCGCCAAGCGCCGGCAGACCACCGACGATGCGGCTGACGCGGACTTCCGCCACGGCCGCCGGGGCGTTTTTGCGCGTGGTCATGAACACCAGCGCGACATCCGTCGAATGCGCGTAATACACGCATTTCTGCGTCAACATCTGTCCGCTGGAGGGATATTCATCGCCCGTGCAGTAGCCGGTCTGCAACTCGTACTCGCTTCTCTGCATGCGCGTGCTCTGCGCCACAATGTCCACCGTACGCAGTTTGTCATCAGGATAATCCCACTCCAGCAGATACATACCCTCCGCGTCCGGCAATGTCAGCCTCAGCACAAAACGACTGCCCTCAGCACCATCAATCTCCATATACGGACGCCCTGCCAGTTCGCCCATGGTCGGGATGCCGACATACAGGAGTTCGTCAGCACTCATGGACGGATTGGGTCGAATCGTCGCCAGCGGCTCCAGACGTAGCTCGTCAGTCGCCGACACTTCGGCATTCGTATCATGGAAAATCCACACGGGAACCGCCAGACTGTCAAGGGTGCTGCCCTTGTACAGATCCTCCGTGACCCTGATCTCATAGCGCCCCGGCGCCAGCGCCGGCACGGCCGCGCTCAGCGTCCTGGCACGACCGACATCGGCCGCGCTGATCGCGACCGCCTCGCCGCTTGTCGCCAGCACCCGGCCATCTTCAGCCACGACCTGCCAGCGAAAACGCATCGCCGCCGGCTGCTGCGGCGTGATGCTGAAGGCAATCGCATTCGCGCCGTCACCACGGTTAACGAGGTAGCTCTGCGTCACCGCGACATCGAAATAACGGAAATCACGGGCAATCGCCAACACGTCCTCGCGCGGCAACGGCGCCGAATAGACCCGCAAGTCATCGATCAGCCCTTCGCATTGGTCCTCGCCATTGAACCCGCCCACAAAAAAGCTCTTGAGGACCGAATCGCGGAAAATCAGATGCTTGCTCGGGCTGAAATTGAGCGGCGAGTAGCTGTCTCCCCCGGGCATATCGTTGGTGGGCCGGCCGTTGAAATAGACCAAAGCGCCGTCTTCGTCCCAGCTCATGGCGAGATGTTGCCATTGGTTAGACAGGACACTACGCGTGCGTTGGTAGCTATCCCGCAAATCACTGGTATCAGCGCGTAGGACGTCATTGTGACACCACAGAAACACCGACCCGGAACCAAACCGGCTGCCTTCCGGACGCTCCATCGCAAACAGCTGATGGAAACCGTTAGCGTCCTCCGAGCGAGTCCACGACGGCCGGTACCACAGAGACACCGTGCCGCATTCGGGCACGGCATTGCCAGCCATGGCATACTGCAGGAGTGTCCCGGCCTCACGGCTGCTCTTCAATGCCTGGCCCTTGACGCCGGGCGCGTAGTCGATGCCGCGAGCAACCATAGGCTCCTGCTGCCCACCGCGTCGCGCGATAACCGTGCCATCAAAATCCGCATGAAAAAGGAGCTCTGGCACGCGCGCGGCAACGACCGCCGGATCTTTCTGCCGTAAGGGAACCTCATCAAGCTCCGCCGTAAAGATCTTGTACACGCCGGGCCCCGTCAAATCCAGGCGCAGATGCACTTCGACCAGATCGCTCGGCAAGACGTGATAATGCAGTAGCTCCTGCCGCTGACCATTTAGGTTTTGCTTCGTGCTGTTGTGATAATGCACCCCGTCAAGCGTGCGCCCTTCAAAAAACAGCGCGGCATGACCGCTCTGCGGCCCCTCTATCTGCACCCGCAAAACGTAGAACTTACCGGCGAACTCCCGCATTTTGATGGTGTGCATGCGCAACACCGTCTTGAGCAAATCCGCTGGCGCCTCACGATTATCAACCACTATCGCACCATCGCGCAGCGCCAGCGTCACGCCGCTCATCGCCGACGTCGGCTCGGTTCCCACAGAACAAACGGTGCGGTCGCCATGATGAACCCGCGTCCGCCCAGCATCACCCGGCGCCAAACTCAACGCGCTGTATTCAGGCAACAGCGGCTCGGCCGCAAAGACAGCTGCAAACAGGCAGGTCACAAGGGCAAGGCATCGACACAGCAGTCTCTTCATGGTGCTCCTTTTTTTTGCCGCCAACAACGCCACAACCAGCGCCCGGCAACATGTTTTTATGATTGGTCAGATCTTAGTTCATTCCTTGAGCAACAGCGGGATGGTATAGCTGGCATTGAGATCAAATGCCTGCTCGGGCTGGACCAACTGGGCAATGTCGGTATAGAAAAGATCGCGCAACAGCTGCCGCAGTTCAGCCTCGCTTTTGCCGGCCGCATGCGCTTCGCGGACGCGGCGATGCGTCTCGACCAGCCAGTAGCGCGACGCGCGCAGGAAATCCTGGCAGGCATCGCCCTCAAACACGCCGTGATGCGGGAGGAGCAGGCGGCGGATGGGCATGGCCATGGCGCGGTCCAGCGCATCCAAACTCTGCTGATAGCCCACCAGGCAGCAGGGCATGACCAGCCCCGGCCCGGCAAGCACCCCG
>JAQWBY010000360.1 GCA_028706165.1 Lentisphaeria bacterium
GGCGAACGTCGGCCATTTTCTCCAAACCGACCGGCGCGTCGCCCACTACGCTACCCAAACGGGCGATACGCCAGCGCAAAGTGCCCCACAGTGGCTAGACCAGGACGGCCAATCCATCACCAGCAGCGACGGTCAGCTATTCAGCGCAGCTGAATGCATCCCCGGCTTCCGCATCGCCACCGGCGAACAAACGCTGACCATCCCCGCCTTCGCACTCTGGCAGCCCGGCATGATCCATGACGGCCGCATGTCCTTTGGCGATCTCCCAGCCGTGCTAGCCCGGCACCAGGTCCTGCCGCTGGCCGTCCGCGTGACTTGGCCCGAGTCCCTTCCGCCAGCACTGCGCGAAAACGCCCGCCTGCTCTGCGAACAACGCTCCGCAGACGGCAACGTCCTACAGAGCGACCCGCTACCGCTTACCGGCAAGGACCACTGCCGCGCCGCCATCACCTTGCTGGCCGAGAGCCGCAGTCTGACCATCCGCTGCACCCTCGCCAGCGATGACATTTTCCTCCCCCTGCCTCTGCGCTTGATCCACCCGCAAGACGCCATGCTGCCACTGGCCGCGCAAGGCAACGCACTGTTCACCAGCCTGGGCACACGCGCCATAATGGTCTGCGATGCCCTGCCGCCGCCCGGCGATGGCCGCCGCACCCGACGTCACTGGCCGGCCCAGCCCCTGCGCCTGGCCCTACTCGACGACCTCATCGCCAACACCAATTCCTACGCCGCCACAGCCTTGCCCGAACAAGATATGGCCGCCATGCTCGGCGGCCCCGGACCACTGAGTTTCAGCCGCGTCAACGCCACACCACACACAGGCTCATCCCCGACGCTGGCCGCAGTAAGCGCCCTGCCCCGGCTCATCGCCAGCCGGCCGGATTTCGCCCTCCTCAGCGTCGGTGCCGCACCTCTACGTGCCGGCCAAACGCCGGCCGAATGGTGCCAAACGCTGCTGTTTCTGGCGCAGGCATGCCAGGCTGCCGGCATTGACCCCATCCTGGTCGCACTGCCCGAATTGCCCGGCCTGCCCTCCGGCATCGGCCGCCACGCCGCGCTGCTCACCAAGGAGCTCGGGCTGTCGCTGGGCATTGCCGTCGCCGATCTCTATTCGCGCCAGCGGCTGAACCAGGTCGACTCCGCCACCTGGTACCAGCACGCTGGCATTGACCTGCCGACGCCGCAGGACACGGCCCGACAGTGGCTCAGTATGACCTGCGCGCGTGCGCTGCAGCGACATTATCCGGCCATCTTCACCTACCACGCCAACGCCAGCGACGACCGCCAGCCCGGCCAACCCTAAGCGACCAGCCATGCCAGACAAAATCTGCGATCTCACCACCCACATCAGCGCCGATCCCCTCGGCCCGCGCGGCTTTCCCCAAGCCACACTCACCCTCTGCCGCTGGCAGAAATGGGCGCTTGCCGGCGCTATCGTCCTGCTCATTGCCTGGGGCTTCACCGCCATCCACCACGAACTGCTGGTCATCAACACCGCGCTAACTGTGTTCTACCTGGCGTCGACGCTCTACCGCATGCTAATCATCGACTTGGCCCTGCGCAAGCCCCGTGACATCCAAGTCACCCCCGAAGAGATGGCGCAACCGCCCAACGGCAAACAGTGGCCGCGCTACATGGTCATCCTGCCCATGTACCACGAAGCCGAAGTCCTCCCCGGCCTCATCGAATCCCTCAGCAAGCTCGACTACCCGAAGGACCGCCTCGAAATCCGCCTGCTCATCGAAGAAGACGACGACGAGACCATGCCCGTCGCCAAAAGCATGAACCTGCAGCCGCCCTTCGTCATCACGCCCATCCCCAAATCCTACCCACGCACCAAGCCCAAAGCCTGCAATGTCGCCATCGAAACCGGCGAAGCCGACTATCTGGTCATCTACGACGCCGAAGACCAGCCCGAAAAAGACCAGCTCAAAAAGGCCGTCGTCGCCTTTTCGCGCTGCCCGGAAAACGTCGCCTGCATCCAGGCCAAACTGGCCTATTACAACTGGGACTGGAACCTGCTGACCCGATGCTTCACCGCCGAGTACGCCACCTGGTTCGGCCTCTGTCTGCCAGGGCTGGACTGCCTGCAGGCGCCCATCCCCCTCGGTGGCACCTCCAACCACTTCCGCATGAGCGTGCTCCGCCAAGTCGGCGGCTGGGACGAATTCAATGTCACCGAAGACTGTGATCTCGGCCTGCGTCTCTTCAGCGCCGGCTGGCGCACCCGCGTGCTGGATTCCAAAACCTGGGAGCAGGCCTGCCCAAGCCTTCCCTTCTGGGTCAAACAGCGCTCGCGCTGGGTCAAGGGCTACATCCAGACCTACCTGATCCACACGCGGGACTTCGTCGGCCTCCATCGCAAACTCGGCTTCTGGAACAGCGTGCAGTTCCACCTGCTCATCGGCGGCACCTTCGTCAGCCAACTTATCAATCCCTTCTACTGGCTGATGACCATCCTCTGGCTCTTTGTGCGCCCAGCCGGCATCGACCAGTATTTCCCGCCGCTGGTCTTCGCCATGGGCGCGTTCTGCCTCTTCGCGGGCAATTTCATCTTCGCCTACACCAGCGCCATCGCCTGCGTCCGGCAAAATGTCGGCCATCTGGCCAAATACGGCCTGATCATGCCGGCCTACTGGCTGATGATGAGCCTCGGCGCTTGGAAGGGCTTCCTCCAACTCATCACCAAACCCCACCACTGGGAAAAAACCAAGCACTTCGCCAACACCAGCGTCACCTGACGCAATACCGCCGCCGGAAAACACCGCCATGGATTCACCACAAAGCACCCCGCAACAGCTGAACGGCAAGGCCGCCTTGGCGCTCTTCGCCGTCCTCGCGCTCGTCATCTATCAGCTGCCCATGCGCCCCTCCGCCGCGCTGACCGTGCACCAGAGCATCGTCGACGCCCTGCTAGCCAGCAACAACTGGGGCCGCCAGGCCCTCATCGGCAGCATCGACTACCCCGTGCTGCCCAGCCTGGCCCTGCTCATCAGCACGGTCATCGGCGGCTTCGCCCGTCTCGACGGCGCCAGGCTCCTGCAGGCCCTTGTCCTCGCCTGGACCCTCTGCTACTTCGTCCGCGCGGCCTATTATCAGCATAGCTGGTTCACGGCCATCATCCCACCCGTGCTGCTCTTTGCCCTGCCCCAGCTGCGCAACGCCGCCCTCACCCTCGATCCAGGCTGGATCGCCGCCGTACCTTTCGCTGCCATGCTCTTCCACCTCGTCTGCTGGCACGCCAACAAAGGCCTGCGCGACCTCGTCCTCGCCGGCGTCAACGGCGGCTTCCTGGCCTTCTGCGGACCCGGGCCACTCATCACCGGCTTGGTCGTCGTCGCCGTCCTCAGCGCCGAGCAACGCCGCAGTACGGCGTCCCAGGACAGCAGCGCCCGCGACGGCATTGCACCACTGCTCTGGGCGCCCATCCTCTATTGCATCGCCCTGTGGCTCCTCTGGAACTGGCTGGTAATGGACGACCTGCTCTTCGGCCTCCGCGATCTCTGGCTGCGAGCAGACAACGTCCGCCCCGAACAACTTCAGCAGCATCTGGACAGCGCCATCCCGCTCCTGCTCTTCTGCCTGGCCCCCATGCTCATTCTCGTGCTCAAATCCGACTTGCGGGTCATTGCCCGCTGTCTGCTACCCACGCTGTTCATCCTGCCGGCAGCCAGCGTGATCTCGGCGGCGCTCGGCGCCAACCCGGCGTCACTGCTGCCATTGAGCGCCATCGCGGCGCTGATGGTCTTCACGTTGGTGTCCATCGCCGGCTTCGGGCATCGCGTCCCGCGCGGTTGCGCAATTATGGCGGCGGCCTGCTGCGCCGTCTATGCCATCCACAGCAAACAGGCTTTCCCGCCGGACACCCGCGCCGACAGCGCGCCAGCCCGCGAGGAGATTCTCGCCTACATTGATCAGTTCTGGCCCGACTCACGCACCGCCCTCTACGGCCTGCGACTACCAGCGCTGTACTCGGACCCCGCCGAAAAACGCTTCATCGCCCGCCTGGACTACCAGGAACAAGCTTTCCTCGACCAGGCCAAAGACGAACAGCTACACATTCTCGTGCCGCCCCCCGATGGTTATTTCTACCCACTCGCCCACTCGCTGCTCGCAGACCTCCATGCCAATGGCCG
>JAQWBY010000361.1 GCA_028706165.1 Lentisphaeria bacterium
GAAGCGCTGAAAGCGCGAAACATACCAGCCCAGGGCAAGCAGCGCTGAAAGCGCGAAACATACCAGCCCAGGGCAAGCAGCGCTGAAAGCGCGCGCCGCCCTGGGTATGACGCCAATTATGAACGTGTTCCTCTATTCCTGTAACACCTTGCCAGCGGCCAAGATATCCCTAGCCGCGAAGCGGCAGAAGCGCTGAAAGCGCGAAACATACCAGCCCAGGGCAAGCAGCGCTGAAAGCGCGCGCCGCCCTGGGTATGACGCCAATTATGACCGTGTTCCTCGGCCTCTTCGGCCCCAGTCGGCGCAGCTGACTGGGGCCGAAGGGGCAATGGAACTCACGTTTCTGGTTTGCTAGAGGTCATCCGAAAACTATATCTGCCTGCCGTAGGCGTGCTTTCCGCGTGCCGGGGTTATAGCAGCAAATGCCATTATCGAACGGGTCCAAAACAACACTGGCTTACAGGTCTTTGCTGATGCGCATGGAGCAGAAGTCCGGTCCGCACATGGTGCAGTACTGTGCGTGCTGGTCGTGATTGGCGGGCTTGCCGGCTTCGGCGAGAGCCTCGGCGCGCAGCTCGCGGGCGCGGTCGGGGTCCAGCGCCAGATCGAACTGCTCTTCCCAGTCGAAATCGGCGCGTGCGCGGCTGATGGCGTCATCGCGGTCGCGGGCGTGGGGGCGTTTCAGGGCGATGTCCGCCGCATGCGCGGCGATTTTGTAGGCAATGACGCCATTGCGGACATCCTCAGCGTTGGGCAAGCCGAGGTGTTCTTTGGGCGTGACATAGCAGAGCATGGCCGCGCCGTGGAAAGCGCCCATGGTCGCGCCGATGGCACTGGTGATGTGGTCGTAGCCCGGCGCGCAATCGGTCACGACCGGCCCGAGGATGTAGAAGGGCGCGTCATCGCAGCGTTCCTGCTCGCGCTTCATATTCATCTCGATTTCATCGAAGGGGATGTGGCCGGGGCCTTCCACCATGGCCTGCACGCCGGCCGCGCGACTGCGGCGGACGAGCTCGCCGAGAGTGTCGAGCTCCGCGAACTGCGCGGCGTCACTGGCATCGGCCAAACAGCCGGGACGCATGCCATCGCCCAGTGACAGCGTGACGTCGTAGCGCCGGCAAATGTCGAGTATCTTGTCGAAGTTGGTGTAGAAGGGATTTTCACGCTGGTTGTTCTTCATCCAGCGGGCGATGATGGACCCGCCGCGACTGACAATGCGCAACAGGCGTTTCTTGGCGTATTCGATGTGGGCCAAGAGAATACCGGGGTGGATGGTCATGTAGTCCACGCCCTGCTCGGCCTGCTCCTGAATGACCTGCAGGATAAGCTCGTCATTAAGCCCATCAGCGCCACCGGCGCGCGCCAAAGCCTCGTACACCGGCACGGTGCCGATGGGCGCCGGGCTATGCGCAATGATCTGCTGGCGGATGCCGCTGATGTTGCTGCCGGTGCTGAGGTCCATCACCGTGTCGGCACCGTACTTCAACGCGTTTTCGAGTTTCTCCAACTCCTGGCGCGGACAGCTCGACAGCGACGAATTGCCGATGTTGGCATTGATCTTCGTCCGCAACAGGCGACCGATGCCGATGGGCTGCAAGTGGACGTGGTTGATATTCGCCGGGATGACGATGGTGCCGGCGGCAACTTGCGCGCGAATCTCTTCCGCCTCGCGATATTCACTGGCGGCGACCTGCGCTATCGCCGGCGTGATCTCTCCGGCGCGCGCGCGCTGCATCTGCGTAATGGGACATTCTGACATGACAGACTCTTTTCACTCCTGAAAGGCAAAACATAAGCGGACCGCAAGCACAATGCAGCCGCAATGAGAACGGGCTGAAAAACTGCTTAATGTAACCCGCCAACACGGTATAAAAAGCGCCAGGATAGACAAATGCCAATCGCCCGGTAATCGGCCAGTGATTGATAATGGCCGGCCTCAGGGGACGCCAGGGATTCCTGGGAGCGCCGCCGTCCCGGCACTTTTCGGCCCGGATCGGACGGATCAAGTCGTCAGATTGGCCAAGTTCGGCCCGGAGGACCGTACCAGGAATAGCCTCGGGAGAGGCGCCCGGATTTCGCCGTAACAATTTGCAAGAAAATAATATAGGATTACCCATGGAGGGCACCACATTTGCTTGGTACGTCGTCTCCCGCTGCGCCGGCGGGAGGCTATGGAGCCTGTCGAACTCGCCGGCCCTGGGCACCGAGTCAGTTGAGGCGCCCGCTGTCTTCCTGGTAGAACGACTCGGGAAAAGCGCTGATGTAGCAGTCGCAGCTGGGATCATTGAGATAGAACTCGGTGGAAATGACGATGGCATCTCGTTTTTCGGGCAGGACCTCGTCAACCAAGGTGCTCATATAGCGTATGTCGCCCTGGCCTCCCAGGCGTTTCAACGCGATGAGCAGAGGCATGCTGGATAAGACGGTGCGGAGCCGGCTAAAAACAGAACGATGAAATATCAGCGACGATGGCCGTACGACATAAAGAAATCGTTGCCAATAGGGTGCTTCCATAATTTGTACGGCTTTATCATAGGAGACTTTTTCCCGGCGCATGCTACGCAACATCCAGGCAAAGCGCGCGCGAAGATGGTCAGCGTGGTTCACGCGCCAATGTTGCTCGGCGTAGTCAAGATCGCGGAGGCGCTGTTGGACACAAGCCACGGTCATATTAGTGAGGGCCACCTTATAGCGCATGACCTTGAGAGCCGTATTGCGATTTATGCCGGTAAAGCTATGGCCGTCAATGCGATAGTGCAAGGCCACTTCCGGCAACATGACCAGTTGCTTGTTCAAAAAGAAGGGCCGCGTCATCAGGGGAAAATCTTCCATTTTGTTGCTTGGAGCCAGCGGTGGAAACTGACTGAAGATGCTGCGGTGCCAAGCAAGAGCCGCGCCGGGTTGCAACGGTGAAGGTATGCCGATGTAACCACGGAGGGCGTTGTCGCCATCAATAACCTTGATATTGGTGCCAAAGGCCAGCGCGTCGGGGTATTTGGGGATGGCGTCGGCGACAACGCGGCAGCGATTGGGCAGCGATATGTCATCACCGGCGGCCATAAAGAGCCACTCGCCGGAGGACAGCGTGTAGGCCTTGTGGAAGTTGCCGCCGATGCCGAGATTGGGCTCATTGCGGTTGAGGATGATCTTGTGCGGGCCGTGGTACTTTGCAGCGATTTCCGTGGCAATCGCGAAGGTCCGGTCGCTGGAACAGTCGTCAGAAATAACGATCTCCAGGTCGGGATAGTCCTGCGCCAAGGCGCTGTTGAGGGCGTCGGCGATGTATCGTTCCTGATTGTACGTGATCATCAGGAATGAGAAGCGCGGCGTTGTACCAAGCGAATTGGTGCCATCCGCTGCAGCATTCATAACTTTGCTACTCCCATGACGCATTGTATTACGGGATCAAGTGTCGCTGTGCCCGGTTAATTACTGCCACAGTTTGCCGCTGAGGAGGGCGTCGAAATAGCTGATGGTATTTTTGAGGCCTTGTTCGAGTTGGATGGTGGGTTCCCAGCCGAGTTTTTCCTTGGCGAGGGTGATATCGGGGCGGCGCTGGCGGGGGTCGTCCTGGGGGAGTGGCCGGAAAACGATTTTTGAGGTGGAGCCGGTGAGGGCGATGACTTTTTCAGCCAGTTCGCGGATAGTGAATTCGCCGGGGTTGCCGATATTGATGGGGCCGGTGACGTCGTCGCTGGTGTTCATCATGCGGATCATGCCCTCGATGAGGTCGTCGCAGTAGCAGAAGGAGCGAGTCTGCTGGCCGTCACCGAAGAGGGTGATGGGCTGGTTTTTGAGGGCCTGGACGATGAAATTGGAGACGACGCGCCCGTCGTTGGGGTGCATGCGGGGGCCGTAGGTGTTGAAGATGCGAATGACTTTGATGCGCACCTTGTGCTGGCGCCAGTAGTCGAAGAAGAGCGTTTCGGCGCAGCGTTTGCCCTCGTCATAGCAGGAGCGGATGCCGATGCAGTTGACGTGGCCCCAGTAGTCTTCAGTCTGGGGGTGCACATCGGGATCGCCATAGACTTCGCTGGTGGAGGATTGGAGGATTTTGGCCTTCACGCGCTTGGCCAAGCCAAGCATATTGATGGCGCCGTGCACGCTGGTCTTGGTCGTCTGCA
>JAQWBY010000362.1 GCA_028706165.1 Lentisphaeria bacterium
TCATGCCGGCTGGCTGGAATACCTCTTCGGCGACAATTTGCCGGAAGGGCTTGCCCGTCACGCGCTGGGCGAGTTCGCAGAGCAGCCAGCTGTAGTTGATGGTCTGGTAACGCGTGGTGCTGCCGGGTGCAAACACCGGCTTCACCGAAGCGACGCGACGGCACATTTCCTCCCAGTCGGCGATTTGCGGAATGCTGTCGTAAGGCGTCCGGATGCATACACCCGAGCGGTGCTGCAGAATGTGGCGAACCGTGGTAGCTTCCTTGCCATTGCAGGCAAACTCCGGCCAGATGTCGCCCACGAGCTGGTCGAGCCCGATCAGGCCGCGTTCAACGAGTCGCAAAAAGGCCGTGCTGGCAATGCCCTTGCCGGTGGAATACACTGCAAAAAGCGAGTCGTCGCCGACGGGCCGGCTGTGGGACTCATCCAGCCAGCCGGCGCAGGCATTGAGCACCAGCTCGCCGTCGACATAGGCCGCGGCCTGGCAGCCAATCGCCTCACCCGCAGCCACCGCTGCGGCAAGCATCGTCTGCACGCGATCCTGTAAAGCATCTGCATTCTGCTTCTTCATCTGCGCTTCTCTTTGCCTTTGTCATCTTGTGGTAGTTTGGGCGGCAAACGGCGCACCGCTACGCCGCCAGGATTATGCGTTGGCTTATAGCATAACCCACCCATGGGTAATCGTAGGCCCATACGACGACGAAATATCCGAAAATGGTAATCGGTCAGCAACCGCCCCGGCAGGGAATTCACCGGGGACAATTTGCCAGAAACCCACGGCCAACCGCTGCCCAACCACCCGACCTTGATTTCCGCCGACCTTAACCTGCTTGTCAAACATTTGTGCATGAATTTGCCCCGTAGGGGCACGACCATGCTTAACCCCAGGCTTCAGCCTGGGGTAAGGTGTCCTATCGAACAGTGCCTCGTAGAGGCACTACAGTTCCAAAGTCGTGGTTATAAATTGTTTGTAATCGTATTCAGATGGTGTTTGTCAGGCAGCCAGTTGTGCCCCCTACGGGGCACGATTGACAGGAGAGCATTTTCCCCAGGCTAAAGCCTGGGGTTAAGCATGGTTAAGCGCCTACGGCGCAGGCAAAGGATTCAGAACCACTGTGTCAAGTCTCTCTTATTATCACAAAATTTCGGACATTACCGATTTCCGCCGACCTTTGTGGCTGCGGGTTTCATAGGAGCCTACGGCGCAAATACATAGCCATTTATTGCTGGTGCTTTTCGGCTCGGATCAGACAAATCACGTCGTCTGGTCGGCCAAGTTCGGCCCGGAGGACCGTACCATGCATATCCCCGGGTGAGGTGCCCGGAGGGAGCCGCAACCCGGGGTGTGACAGCAACTTGGAATTGCGCCCGGAGGGCACCACATTGGCAAGGCTAGTCGCTTCCCACGATGCCAGAACGGGGCATGTCGTGCATCCGTTATCAATGACTGAGGCATTACGGACCCGGTGTCATTTTATCCTTTCTGCCCTTGCCTTCCAAGCAGCCCGCGTTAGCTTATTACGTTTTTGTTTTTTGTAATAAAACAAGCGGGCATTTTTGGGGACGGACGGCATGGCAGCAGATGATAGCCTGGTGAGAAAGTATCGCCGTCATGGCCTGGCCATGGTGGTTTTTGTGTGTGCGGTGGTATTTGCGGCTGATGAGCCCACCGTGGTTGCGCCTGCCTCATCCCCGCTCTCGCCTCTCCCTCCGCCCCCCGTGCCGGCGTTGGAGCTGGAGACGCTGACGGTAACCGGCACGCCGTTGCAGCGGCGGGTAACCGATGTGACCTCGACGGTGAACGTCATCGACGAAGCGGCGATAGACGCGTCGAATGCTGATTACGTCATGGACATGATCGACCAGCTGCCCGGCGTGTACACGCGCAAAGAGGGCGTGTATGGCCGCCATGCCATTGAGTTGCGCGGCCTGGGCAGCAATTGTCGGCGCATCCAGACGCTGGTAGATGGCCGGCCGGAGAAGATGTCCTTGTTCGGTTGCACGGTGACGCAGACCCTGCCGCTGGCGAATGTCGAGCGCATTGAAGTCGTTCGCGGGCCAGAATCCGTGTTGTATGGTTCGGACGCCATGGGCGGCGTCGTGAACATCATCACCAAGCGCCGGGAGGACGACGGATTTGAGAGCAGCGTGCAAACGTCTTACGGCTCCAACAGCACTATGCATAGCGTGCTGCGCCACGGCGGCAAAATCGGCGCTTTCGACTACTACGGCACCTACGACCGCAAGCAGACTGACGGCCATCGCGCGAACTCTGCCTACGAGGCTGACTTCGGGTCGCTGCGCCTGGGCTACCAGCTTGACGAAGTCTGGCGCGCAGAGCTCTCCGGCCAGTTCTTCCGGGACAAAGGCGAGGATCCCGGGCCCGTAACGGCTCCCTACACCCATGACGACGTGATGAAGTACAAACGCTGGTCTTGGAACGCGAATCTGCTGGGCAATTGGGACAGCGGCACGGCCTTCTCCTTCACGCTCTATAACAACTCCGGTACCCACCGCTTTCACATGCCAAGTATCGGCGACTACTGGTATTCCGACGACCGCACGACGGGCACGCTGACCAAGTTGTCGCTCACGCTGCACGACGACGACCGCATCCGCGACGTCCTTACCCTCGGCCACGACTACCAGTACCAATGGGCCGAACCGCGCTCAGCGTGGGTCCGCTACGCGAAAGCATCCTACGGCCCCGGTGCCAATTTCATGGATTTCGGCCCCTACAGCACCCACAGCCACGACTTCTTTGCGTTCAACGAGCTGACCGTCGGGCCAATCGTCAACACCGTGGGTCTGCGTATGCATTATGACAACCACCGCCACAAGTGGGAAGCCCTGCCCCAACTTGGCCTGCTCTGGCATGTCAACGCATGCACGGCCCTGCGCGGCAAAATCGGCAAAGGCTTCCGCTTGGCCAAATACAGCGAGCTGCACCTCTTTCCGGCCCACAATGAGGACCTCGACCCCGAGGAAGTCTGGAGCTACGAACTGGGCCTGACCCACGAACTAACGGACTGGCTGAGCCTGGCCATCACGGGCTTCTACATGGACGTCCGCAACGAAGTCCAGACCGTGCCCAATCCCAAACCGCCGCCGGCCAGCATCAATGTCAATTCCGACGATTACACCATCCGCGGCATCGAGAGCACACTGACCATCAAGCCCTGCGCCGGGTTGCTGGCCGAACTCAGCTACACCTTCATGGACATCGAGGACCCGTCGGGCAGCAACCACGCCAACCGCCAGGGCAAGCCCGAGTCGGTATTCAACGGCGTTGTCAGCTATACCTGGCGCGACCTGCGCCTGTCCATGGAAGGCAAGTACGTCACCGGCCTCTATGATGCCAACCTCCTGGCCGGCAGCGCGGTGGAAAAAGTCGACGACTTTTTTGTCGCCAATGCCAAGCTGTCCTACCAGCTGCGGGAGGGCCTGGAGCTCTTCGCGGGCGTGGACAATCTCTTCGACAAGGACTACGAGGAAATTCCCGGCTATGTCATGCCGGGAATCACCGCGTTCTGCGGTATGAAACTGGAATTCTGATGCAGACGGGCAAGAAACAACTCATAGCTGCTGGCGCCCTGTTCTGCGCGCTGTGGCTCCGCGCGGCCGTTGCCGTAGCCGAGCCTCTGCAGGTGCTCTGCACGACCACACAGCTTGGCGCGGCGACGGTGGCCATCGGCGGCGACGCCGTGGCAGTAACGACGATCATTCCCTTCGGAATGTGCCCCGGCCATTTTGACCTCAGCCCCCGCCAGGCCGAGAAACTCCGTCAGGCCGACCTGGTGCTTTTTCACGGCTACGAGCGCTTCCTCACTACCCTCGCGGCCAGCATGCCCGACATGGCCAGCCAGCGCATCGACGTCGCCGGCAACTGGATGATCCCAACCGTGCATCGGCAGGGCGCCATCGCCGTCGCCGCGATGCTCTGCGCCAGATGGCCCGAACTGCGCGAGCATTTCACCGACAGGCTCGGGCAGTATCTGCAGGCTATCGACGATGCCGTCGCCGCGCAAGCGCCGGTCGTCGCCGCACTGCGCGATCGGGCGGTGCTCTGCGCCGCCATGAACAGCGATGTCGCTGCCGACTTGGGCTGCGCAGTCGCCGGG